>DASTTJ010000001.1:0-2281 GCA_035760205.1 Steroidobacteraceae bacterium
GATGCCCTTGCCGAGCGCCTCTGCCAGCTTTGCGTTGGCTTCGCCGAGCCAGCTCCCGCGTGCGCGCGAATCGCTGAACGCTTTCACGACTTGCTTCGTCTTGGCGTTGACGGTTTTCGACACCGACACCTCGAACGCACCATCGCAGCGTTGATTTACGGCGCGCACGCCGCGCTCGCGCTCGTACGACACGGTGATGCCTTGCGCGTACCAGCCGTCGACGCCGTGATCCTCGTAAAGGTGGCGGGCCGACGCCGTATGCCCTTTTTCGACCGCACCGAATTTATCGAGCACCGCGAACCAATGATCGAGACCGTGCCCGGTCTTCTTCAGAAACGCGGCGTCCGACATGACGCTCTTCGTCTTCTTCGCAGCACCCTGCGCACCTCGTGCACCCTGCGCACCCTGTGCACCCTGCGCACCCTGTGCACCTCGTGCACTCTGCGCACCCTGTGATGTGTGATTCAGCTCACGCAAGATGTGCCGGCGAGCGGTCGTGTACCGCTCTCCGGTCTTGGCGGCGCGGGCGCGAATGACTTGCTTGAGAGCTCTTGCGCGGGTCATGACGGTTCTCCTCTGGCCACACGACCCCCAGCCCCCGCCTGCTGGTCGCGCGACCGTGAAGAACCACGTTACGTAGCCCGAGGTTGTGGACCCCTTTGCCCCGATGACAGCCTCGCGAGGGGAGGCCGAGCCGGAGTGAGGCGATGAGCCATCGCCGGCCAATAACGTGCCATTACCGCAGTGTGAAAGTCAATTCGATCGAGACGGCCACCGCCACCGGCTTGCCATTCGCCAGCCCCGGCTTGAATCGCCAGCGCTTTGCCGCTGCGATGGCTTCCTGATCGAGCCCGAACGTCGGATCGAGCGATCGCGTCACGCGCACGTCGCCGACGGTGCCGTCCGGCATCACCACACATTCCAGCCACACCGAGCCCTGGACCTTCGCACGCATGGCGTCGGCGGTGTATTGCGGCTTCACCTGCTGGATGATGACGGGCGTGGTGACGCCCGGCCCACTCGGGTGCACGCCGTCACCGATGCCCCTGTCGCCGCGGGGGCCAATACCTGCCCTGTTCCCGTCGCCATCGCCCCCTGATCCGGTGCGCGGTCCGAGTGCGTCGCTCGTCGACTCGCTGGCAATCGCGCCCACGAGAGTCTGCGTGCCATGTGCCATAGGCCGCGCTGTGATCACGAGCGGCTCGAGCGGCGGGTCGGTCGTGGTGTCGGTTGAGGGTTGAGTAGCGGCGGTGGGCATGGTGATCGGCTGTTTGCCGATGTCTTGCGCCGGCCGCGCGGGTTGCTTCGATTGGCTGCCGCCGCGAGTTTTTCCACCGCCATCGGCAGCTGGATTGGGAAACCAGATCATTCGAGGCGCAGCATTGAACGCGACCTGATTCGCGACCTCTCGCGGCGGGGCGAGTTGCAGAAGGAAAAAAATCAGCGAGGCCGCCACCGCGTGGGATGCCCCCGAGGCGAGCACTCCTACGCCCGGCCGCCGGGTGACGGCGGAATCGAGCACCTCGGGGTGATCGATGAGGTGCAGCGTCGGCATGATTACTAAGGACGCCTGCGCCGCGGGATTGGCCGGATCGATGTCAGTCCGGTTCGGCCTCTTCGAAGAACAGTGGCTCCAGGGCCAGTTTCCTGACCTCCCAGCCGAGATATTCCTGCTCCCCGATGTAATAGCGGCACTCGCCGGCGTGGTTGATGCTGGTGATTGCGGTCAGTTGCACGTCGACGCCGTCGCCCGCGATGTTGATGCGCGGGCCCTCCTGCTCGAAGGCAACGAAAGCGCTGCCGCGCGAGGTCTCGCCAATGCGCGCCACCTCGAAGGCATTCTCATCGTCGACGTTGACCTCGAAGCGCCACTTGTCCTTGCGCCCGAAGCTGGCGGCGTTGCGCCGATCGACATCCTTGCGTGCGCCTTCGAGCAAACGCTGAAACATCAGGTCGACGCGGCATCCCCCCTGCGCGGATACCCAGTCAAAATCATCGGTTGCGCTCTCAGTTGCCATTCGTCCCTCACATGGTGCCGCGATCGTGTCCACGAGTATTATTTCCCGATGGCAGCTCTCGCGCATCGTCTGACCATCATCGCGGCGATGCTGGTCTGGTCGATCACCGCCGCGGCGCAAGCACCGGCGCAGCCACTCCCTCACGAGACATTGTTCTACACGCACGACGGCTTGAAGCTCGAGGCGTACTTATACGTGCCTGACGGCGCTGGACCTTTTCCTCTGGTCGTCTATAACCACGGGTCGGTGCCGGCCGCGCAGGA
>DASTTJ010000002.1:0-14706 GCA_035760205.1 Steroidobacteraceae bacterium
CGTGCACCGTCGCGCCTGCTGACGCACCTGAAGGCGGGCGTCTCAGGGAAACACTGGAGAGCGGAAGTTTGGGTGAGAAACCTGTTCGACAGGTACTATTCGCAGCGTGGATTCTTCTTCGGCAACGAGCCGCCGGATTTCCCATCCACTCGTTACGTGCAGGCGGGCGATCCGCGCCACGCGGGCGTGACGGTGACTTACACTTTTCGGTGATGGAGAGCAGATGAACATCGGCGTCGAGATCAGCCTGTACCCCCTGCACGACGACTACATTCCGCCGATCCGGGGGTTCATCGAACGCATGAATACCGATGGCCGGTTCAAGGTTCTGACCAACGACATGAGCACGCAGGTCTTCGGCCGCTACGAAGAAGTCATGGACGCGCTGACGCGGGAACTCAAGCCCACGTTCGAGCGTGACGGAAAGGCGATTTTCGTCATGAAGGTCCTGGGCCCTCTCGGCTAACGTGCTTTGCCGTCCGAACTGCTCAAAATCTCCGAAATTCTCGCGATGCTCACCGGGGCTGGCTACGCCATTCTCGCGGCGCGGCGCAATCGCTTGTGCTGGGTGGCGGGCGCGATCAGCTCCACGCTCGCGGCCTTGTTAGCCGGACTGCGAGGACTCCCCATGCAGTCGGCGCTGCAGGTGTTCTTTGTCGGAATGTCCTTGTACGGCTGGCTGAGCTGGACGCGCAGCGCGGAACAAGGCCAGTTGCGCGTCGGGGTCTGGCCGCTGCAGTGGCACATCGGCGCAGCGCTGCTCGTCACGCTGTTGTCGTTCGCCGTCGCACATGTTCTTGCCACGGAGACCAAGGCCGCCTGGCCGCTGCTCGACTCCCTAACCACCGGGTTCAGCCTGCTGGCCACCTGGCTCGCGGCGCGTGCAAAGCTCGAAAACTGGATCTATTGGATCGCCATCGACGGAGCACTGGTGTTCCTCTTCTACAAGCAAGATCTGCCATATCTGGCATTCCTCAATGTGTTGTTCATCGGCATTGCCATCGGTGGCTTCATCGCCTGGCGCCGCAGATTCAACCTGCAGGCGGTGCCCGCATGATCGCCGGGGCGCTGTTGCAGCACGTGCCCGGGTGCGAAGACGGCGAGCCGCCGTTTTCGCAAGAGCTCATTGGCGGCGGCAAGGTCAACCGCAGTTTCCTGGTGCGCACGCGCCGCGGCCGCTTCGTCGTGCGTCTCAACGAGAACGCGACCGGCGATCCCGGCCTCGATCGAGATCGTGAGCTGGCGCTGCACACCGCGGCAGCGGCCGCGGGCATCGCCCCGCAGGTGGTGTTCGCCGCGCCGGACCGCTCATGCCTGATCACCGACTACGTCGACGGGCGGCTGTGGACACCGCACTACTTCACGCGCATGCGCGACCTTCGTTCGCTGGGCCAGCGCCTGCGCGCATTACACGCGCTGACACCTCCGCCGGTGGCGCGATTCGATCCCATGAACGTCGCGCGTCGATATGCCGACCTCATTGTCCGCACCGATCCCGCCGAAGCGGGGCGCATCGAATTCTTGTTAGCCGGTGGCGCCGAAGCACTGGCGCGTACGGGATCCGAACGGCGCCCACCGGCCATCGTGCACAGCGACCTGCATCACGGCAACGTGCTGACCGCGGACCGCGTCTATTTCATCGACTGGGAATACGCGCAGGTGGGCGACCCGCTGCTCGATCTCGCCTGCATCATGACGTATTACCCGCGCGCGGTGCCGCATGGGGGACTGCTGCTGGAAGCCTCGGGGCTCGCGGACGCGGGCGTGACGCCGGCGATACTCGGCGAACTCACCAACGTGTTTACGCTGCTGACATATCTCTGGTACCGAGCTCGACGCGTGACCCGCAACGTGCCCGCCACCGACCTGCAGATCGAATCGGCGGCTCTGCGGCGGCTCCTTTCGCTGGCGCCCGACGCCCAACCTCGGCACACTAGCGCCGCGAATTTGCGCGAATCTTCTTAAGTATTCGGGACATGGAATGGCGACGCTGCAGGTGATTGATCGGGACGGTGTTTCCCACGATGTGGAGTGCAAGCCGGGTCTGAAAGTGATGGAGGTGTTGCGCGAGCTGGATTACGGCGTCGCGGCCATCTGCGGGGGCATGTGCTCCTGCGCCACGTGCCACATCTACGTCGACGCGGCGTGGGCAGGCAAACTTCCTCCGCCGATGTCAGACGAACGCGACCTTTTGACCGAACTGTCGCACTATCGCGAGAACTCCCGCCTGTCCTGCCAGGTCGAAATCACGCCGGCATTGTCGGGCCTCAAAGTCACCATTGCCGAAGACGAGTAACGCGTAGCCCTGAACGCAGAACCAGAGCATCGAAAGCCGCCATGCTGACCTCCGCAACCTGGATGTACGTGTGCGCCATCGTCGGTGGCGTCATTGCGGGCTGGCGCATCTGGCAAAACCTCAACAAGCTGCGCACGCGCAAGAACGATTCCTGGGATGAGCGGCTCATCGACCAGTTGCGCAAACAGGGGTCCGATCCTTTCAAGCCGCACGACGTGGATTTTTTCCTCGCGTTCCCGACGCGTGAGGCAGCCGAAGCGCTGGCCACGCGGCTGAACGGCGAAGGCTTCGACACCGATGTGGTCGACTCCCCCGAAAACGGCGACCTGCGCTTCAGCCTGCACGCGCACAAATCCATGCTGCTGGTCGTGCCGGACATGAAGGAACTCAGCCGGCGCCTGACGGACGCGGCCAAAGAGAAAGAAGGGCGTTATGACGGTTGGTCTGCGAAACCAGTGGCCCGCACCGACATCAACCCCGTCTAGCTACTTCTTCTTCTCGGTCTGCTTCTTCACGGCTTCAGCCGCGGCCTTGATGGCTTCCGGATCCCCGAGATATCCACTCTTTACGGGCTTCAGGTCCGCATCGAGTTCGTACACCAGCGGCACGCCGGTGGGGATGTTGAGCTCGGTGATCTCCGCCTCGCTTACGTTGTCGAGCATCTTCACCACGGCCCGCAGACTGTTGCCGTGTGCGACCACCAGCACGTTCTTGCCGGCCAGCAGCTCCGTCACGATGCGATCGTTCCAGAACGGTAGCACGCGTGCGAGCGTGTCCTTGAGTGACTCGGAAGCGGGCAGCACTCTCGGGTCGACATTCCGGTAGCGCGCATCGAAGCGCGGATGGCGAGGGTCATCCGCGCCAAGCGGCGGCGGCGGGATGTCGTAGCTGCGGCGCCAGATCTTCACCTGCGCTTCGCCGTGCTTTTCCACCGTCTGCGCCTTGTCGAGACCCTGCAGTGCGCCGTAGTGGCGCTCGTTGAGGCGCCAGCTTCGTTCGACCGGCAGCCACATGAGGTCCATTTCATCGAGCACGCTCCACATCGTGCGGATGGCGCGCTTGAGCACAGAGGTGAACACGATGTCGGGCTTGATGCCGGCCTTCTTGATTTCGGCCCCTGCCGACTTCGCCTCGATGCGTCCCAGATCCGACAAGTCGACGTCATGCCAGCCCGTGAACAGGTTCTCGACATTCCAGGTGCTCTGGCCGTGTCGTACAAGAATGAGTTTTCCCGGGTTGGACTTATCCGACATGCGCGCTTCTCCTTTTGGGGGCGCAATGTTACCCGCAGATCATTCGTTTTGCGCGCCATCGGCGCAATGACGGAAGTGCGAGTCGAGGCCGCGTTCGCAGCGTATCCGGCGTTCGCGGCGTGTGCGCGCAAGCATGGCGAGGTTCGCGGGCTGGGCGGCGCGCGAAGCGGGTTCATGGTGCAGGTGGCAGGCGATGCCGCCAAACATCAGCGTCTGGCGCCGGACGCCGGCGTGGTCCAGTCGCGCGCAGAGTTCCTTGTCTTCCGGTCCCCAGCCCTCGAACGCTTCGTCGAACCCGTTCACGCGCACCAGGTCGGCGCGCCACATGCCCAGGTTGCAGCTCTTGATCGCGATCACCCCGTTGGCGAGCGCGCGGGTCATCGAGGCGAGAGAGGGCGAGCGAAGTAGATAGAGCCGGCGCAGGCCGCCGAGCCCCGCGGTCCACGGTGATGGCAATGTTGCCGGTTGGGCAATCAGTTGTCGGGTCAGCGCCGCGTCGGTGTGTACCCGGACCCCCTGCGTGTAGAAGCCCGCGCGCGAGTGACGCACATGGTCGGCGACGAACCGCGGATGCAGCAGCATGTCGCCGTCGATGAATACGATGTAGTCGGCGGTGGTTGCGGCAATGGCGAGGTTGCGCAGGCGCGCGACCCGGAATCCTTCATGCGGCTGCGATACCACTAGCGCGGGTGCGGCAACGCGAGACAAGAAAGTCGTGATGACTTCCTGCGTGGCGGGACCCGAGCCGTCATCCGCTATTACGATTTCGGCGGGGGCGACCTGCTGGCGGGCGACGCTGTCGAGCACGGCGGCCAAGGCTTCGGGGCGCTCGTGGGTGGTGATCACCAGCGCGAGCCGCATTCCTCAGCCGCTCGACAGGCCGCGCACCGCCTCGACGCCCACCGTCAGCGTGGCGAAATCGGTGCTGCCCACCGCGCGCATCTCCGCGAGCGTGCGCGTCCAGCTGGCAAGCGCTTCAGCACGTTGCGCGCTCCAGCGCGCGACCCGTTCGCTCACGCGCGCCGGGCCGCGCGTGTTCAACACCTGGTTCGCAAGATCGCGATGCGCGCGCATGGCCGAATCGCGCAGAGTGGTGCGCGCCGTGGCCTGCCACGAGCCGTCAACCACGAGCCGGTCGATTTCCGCATGCAGCCAGTCGAAGCCCAGCAGCACGCCGAGCTCGAAATACACGCGCGCGACGTCCGCGACCGGAATGTTTTCGGCGCGGGCCAGCGCCACGATGTCGAGTGCGGGCTCGAGCAGTGAGAGTCTCGTGACCCGCCGCGCGAGTTTTTCCGGCACGCCGCCGGCCGCGAGTCCGGCAAGTGTTGCGTCGTGCTGCGCACGCGCGTCGCCGGCGATGACGGAATCGATGCTGTCGATGAGTTGCTCGACGCCGGCGCGCAGCTCGCGCACCACGTCTTCGATGCTTAAGTTCTGGTCGCGCTCGCGCAGCAGCCAGTAGCTGGTGTGGCGAAGCAGGCGGCTGGTCCGGAAGAACATGCCGTACTGCACATCCGCGGGTACGGCATTGTCCAATGACTCGATTTCGGCCCAGACCGAGCGCATGGAGAAAATTTCACGGGCGATGGTGTAGGCGCGGGCGATCGTGGCCGGATCGGCGTCGGTGTCTTCTTGCGCGCGCGCCACGAACACCGGTCCCATGCGGTTGACCAGGCTGTTCGTGGTGGCGGTGGCGACGATCTCGCGGCGCAGGCGGTGGCGCGGAATCTGGCGCGAATATCGTTTGCGCATCGGCGCGGGGAAGTAGCGCTGAACTTCGCTGGCGAAATACGGATCGTCTGGCAGATCGGAATCGATCAGGTGATTGCTCAGCCAGATCTTGCTGTACGCAAGCACCACCGCGAGTTCGGGGCGCGTGAGCCCGAGGCGCTTCTTGCGGCGTTCGAGGAACTCTTCGTCCCCGGGCAGGAACTCGATGTCGCGATCGAGGTTGCCGCTGCGCTCCAGCGCGCGAATGAGATTCTGGTATTCGATCAGGCGTTCGGGCGCACGTTGTTCGAGCACCGACAACGCCTGGGTCTGCAAGTAGTTGTTCCGCAGCACCAGGCTCGCCACTTCGTCGGTCATGCTCGCCAGTAGTTTGTTGCGGGCCGCGCGCGGGAGTCTCCCGCGACGCTCCATTTCCGAGAGGAGGATCTTGATGTTCACCTCCAGGTCGGAGGTGTTCACGCCGGCGGAGTTGTCAATGAAGTCGGTGTTGAGGCGGCCGCCGGCCTTTTCTGATCCACCGGATCGGGCGTACTCCACGCGGCCGCGCTGCGTGCAGCCGAGATTGCCGCCTTCGCCGATCACCCGTGCGCGGATCTCGCGCCCGTCGGCCCGGATGGCATCGTTGGCCCGATCGCGCACTTCCGCGTGCGACTCATCGGTCGCCTTCACGTAGGTGCCGATGCCGCCGTTCCACAGCAGATCGACGCGCAAGCGCAGGATGGCGCGCATGACTTCCACGGGCGTGGCCGAGGGTACGTCGAGGTCGAGGAGTTTCTGCGCTTCGGCGGACAGGGGAATCGCCTTGGCGCCGCGCGGCCATACACCACCGCCGCGCGAGATGAGCTTGCGTGAATAATCGTCCCAGCTCGAACGCGGCAGCTTGAACAGGCGTTCGCGCTCGCGAAAACCCGCTGCCGCCGGTGCATTGGGATCGAGAAATATGTGACGGTGATCGAACGCGGCGACCAGGCGCGTGTGCCTCGACAGCAACATGCCGTTGCCGAATACGTCGCCCGACATGTCGCCGACACCCGCGCAGGTGAACTCCTGCGCCTGGATGTCGACGCCGAGTTCGCGGAAGTGCCGCTTGACACATTCCCAGGCGCCACGCGCGGTGATGCCCATGCCCTTGTGGTCGTAGCCCGCCGAGCCGCCCGAGGCGAACGCATCGCCTAACCAGTGGCCGTACTCGATGGAGATGGCATTGGCGATGTCGGAGAACGTGGCCGTGCCCTTGTCCGCCGCCACGACCAGGTAGGCGTCGTCACCGTCGCGGCGCACGATGCCGGGCCGTACGGCGACTTTGCCGTTCACGATATTGTCGGTGACGTCGAGCAGGCCGCGAATGAACGTCTGGTAGCTGGCGATGACTTCTTTCTGCACGTCATCGCGCGATCCACCCACGGGCAGGCGCTTCGGATAGAAGCCGCCCTTGGCGCCCACGGGCACGATGACAGTGTTCTTGACGTGTTGCGCCTTCATGAGTCCCAGCACTTCAGTGCGGAAATCCTCGCGCCGGTCGGACCAGCGCAAGCCGCCGCGGGCCACGTAACCCATGCGCATGTGAACGCCCTCGACGCGCGGGCTGTAGACGAAAATCTCGAACTTCGGGCGGGGCAGCGGCAGGTCGGGGATGGCGTGCGGGTCGAGTTTGAACGAGACCCAGCTCTTGGGAACGCCATCCATCGTTTGATAATAGTTAGTACGAAGCGTCGCGCGGATCACGGTGAGATAGCTGCGCAGGATGCGGTCTTCGTCGAGGCTCGCAACCTTGTCGAGCGCACGGAGGATGCCCTTGGCGATGCGCTCAGCTGCGCTCTCGCGCGCCCGATTGGTCAATGCAAACTGAGTCTGGAACAAACGCACCAGTGCGCCGGCGATGGGCGCCTGCGCGACGAGTACGCGTTCCATGTACGCCTGGCTGAATGGGATGCCGGTCTGCAGCAGGTAACGGCAATAGGCTCGTACGACCACGATGTCGCGCGCACTCAGCGACGCGCACAGCAGCAGGCGATTGAAGCCGTCGTTTTCGATGTCGCCACGCCACGCGGCGAGGAAGGCCTCTTTGAACAGTGGCTCGAGTGCCGCGACGTCCGCGCGCTTGGGATCGCGGGCCTCGAGCTCGAAGTCCTGGATCCATACCGTGCGTTCGGGCGTCACCATCTGGTAGGGGTGCTCCGCCAGCACGCGCAGTCCGAAATTTTCGAGCATGGGCAGGATGTCGGAGATGGAGATCGGCTCATTCGCCCGAAGAATGCGCAGCGAGAGGTGACCCTGCTTTTCCGTGGCGCGCGCCCGCAGGTTGAGCTGCGGTACCGCCGGATTCGCGGCCAGTGCCACGAGATCGGCGATGTCTTCGAGAGCTTGTGCGGGCTCGACATCGGCGCGATAGGCAGGCGGAAAGGCGCGCGCGTATCTCATGGCGAGTTCGACAGCGCCACGTTCGACACCGCGTTCGATCAACGCCTGCTGCAGCCGGTCTTCCCAGGTGGCCGTGGCCGCGGCGATTTCGACTTCGACGGCCGCAACGCTTTCCACCGCGGGTGCCCCTTGCGGCGTGCGCACCAGCATGTGCAGGCGCGCGAGCATGGAGTCGGAGATCTGCACCTGGGTTTCGACGTGCGTGCCGCCAAAACGCTGGCAGACGATGCGCTCGATTCGAGCGCGGACTTCCGTGTTGTATCGATCGCGCGGCACGTAGACGAGACAGGAGTAGAAGCGTTCGAAGCTGTCGCGGCGGGCGAACAGGCGTACGCGGCGGCGCTCGTAGAGATTGACGATGCCGCGCACGCTGGCGATGAGCTCGGACGTGGGCGTCTGGAAGAGTTCGTCGCGCGGGAATGTCTCGATGACGTTGACGACGGATTTGGCGTCGTGACTTTGCGCGGGAAGACCGAAATGCGCGATGACCGCTTCGAGCTTGCGGCGAAGCAGCGGAATTTCCGCCGGTGGCTTGTGATAGGCGCTCGATGTCCACAGGCCGAGGAAGCGGTGTTCGCCCGATACCTGGCCCGAGGCGTCGAAGGTCTTGATGCCGACGTAGTCGAGGTAGCTTCCCCGATGGACGGTGGACGCGGTGTTGGCCTTGGTAAGCACCAGTAGATCCGGCGTGCGTGCCTGCTGACGCAGGTGCCCCGTGAGCAGGATGGGCGGAGACGCCTTGCTGGACCCTTTCCGTGACGCGGGCTCGCGCAGGATTCCGAGTCCGCTGGCGGTGTCGCGCACCAGCGCGTCGCGCGAGCGGCCGCGTTTCAGCCGATAGTGGCGGTACCCCAGGAACACGAAATGTCCGTCGTGCATCCAGGCGAGCAAAGCGCGCGCTTCGCTGGCGTGGGATTTCGGTACCGGCAGCGCCGCGCGCTCGAGGTCGTTGGCCACTGCGCGAATGCGTTCGAGCATCGCACGAAAATCGACTACCGCACGGCGCACATCTTCGAGGGCGGCGCGCACACGCTGCTCGAGTTCAAGTGCGGCAGTGGCATCGCGCGGCCGGTCGATCTCCATCATCTGCCACGATTCAAGCGTAGCTTCGCGGCGGTCGATGCCGACAGTCTTGAGCGCGCCGCGTGCGTCGCGCCTCACCGCCAGCACCGGGTGGACGATGAGATGCACGGCGATGTTCATCTGGCTGAACACGATGCCGATCGAATCCACGAGGAAGGGCATGTCGGGCGTGACCACGCGCAGCAGCGCGCGATGCGAGGCGGTGGGGGCGTCGACGTTGAGCGGTGGCGCGATGTCGACACATACCGTGGTTCCCGTGCGCCGCCGCCCGAACTCGAGGTGCGCGAGCGCCGCGGCTGCCAGATCCGCAGGACTGTGTGCGCGCAGGTCTTCCTCGGCGACGCCGCGGAAGTATGCGCCCAGGAATTCGCGGGCCAGTGGCTGCTGCTTGCGCGGCACGCTCTTCAGGGCGTGCCCGACTATCTTCTCGATGAGCGCGAGGCGCGCCGCGGGGATCTTGCCGAGCATGAGGGCCCTGCTGGAAATGGAAGGGAGAATTGTGCGTCAGCGAACAGGCGCGCGATTATACATGTGGCCGCTCGCTGTCATTGCACGTGCGCCGGTCCGAGTTCGACGGCGCGTCCTAGCAAAACCCGCAGGATCCGGTCGAGCGCGGCGAGGTCGCCCTTCGACAACGGCGCCATCAGCTGGCGTTCGTAATTGAGCGCCATGGGCACCACCTGCGCGTAGACGCGTGTGCCGGCCGTGGTCAGCGCGAGATGCGTACGCCGGCGATCCGCGGGCGCCGTGGTGCGCTGCAGACGGCCCGCGGCCAACAGCGCGGCGACCGCGCGGCTCACGGCCACCTTGTCCATGGCGGTGCGCGCGGTCACCTCCGCGGCCGACAGACCGGGATTGGCGGCCAATACCGCCATGACGCGCCATTCCGGTATCGAAAGCCCGAAGTTGGCGAAATAGGCCGCCGCAATCGCTGAACTGACGGTATTGGACAGCACCGACAGCCGATAGGGCAGAAATCCTTCGAGATGAAGCTTCTCGCGTCGCGTCATGGGCTGCTTGCGCCTTTCGCATTCCGGGGGAATGGTTACAATTGAAACTAAATCAATTTCACGACGGAGGCCAGAGATGGCGGACTCTGTTAACCCGATGGGCACCGACGGCTTCGAGTTCGTCGAGTATGCCGCCCCTGATCCCCAGCTCCTGCGCAGTTTGTTCGAACGGCTGGGTTTTCCCGTGGTCGCGCGCCACCGGTCCAAGAACGTCACGCTGCATTCGCAGGGCGACATCAATTTCGTCATCAATGCCGAGCCGAATTCCTTCGGCCAGCAGTTCGCGCGCCTGCATGGCCCGTCGGTCTGCGCGATGGCGTTTCGCGTAAGCGACGCCGCCGCGGCCTTCGAGCGCGCCCTCTCGCTCGGCGCCGAACCGCATCGCGGCAGTGTGGGGCCCATGGAGCTGAACATCCCGGCCATCGTCGGCATCGGCGGTTCGCTCATCTATTTCGTGGACCGGTATGGCGACCACTCGATCTACGACGTGGACTTCCGGCCGGTCACGCCGCAGCCACTGGAACCGTCGGGTCTTCTGCACATCGACCACCTCACCCACAACGTGCACCGCGGCCACATGGACAAGTGGACCGGCTTCTACGAGACGCTGTTCAATTTCCGCGAGATCCGCTATTTCGACATCGAAGGCAAGAAAACCGGCCTGTTCTCGCGCGCGTTGACGAGCCCCTGCGGCAAGATCCGCATCCCCATCAACGAATCGCAGGACGACAAATCGCAGATCGAGGAATACCTGCGCGAGTATCGCGGCGAGGGCATCCAGCACATCGCGCTGGCTACCGAAGACATCTACCGCACCGTGGACGTGCTCCGCGGTCGCGGCGTCGCTTTCCAGGACACGCCCGAAACCTACTATGACGGAATCACCGGTCGCGTCGCGGGGCACCACGAGAACCTCGATGAGTTGCGCCAGCGGCGCATCCTCATCGACGGCAATGGCGCCACGGACGAAGGTGTGCTGCTGCAGATCTTCACCGCCAACGTCATCGGCCCCATCTTCTTCGAAATCATCCAGCGCAAGGGAAACCAGGGTTTCGGCGAAGGCAATTTCAAGGCATTGTTCGAGTCCATCGAACTCGATCAGATCCGCCGAGGTGTCATTTGAGTATCGAGCTCTACAGCTACTGGCGCAGCTCCGCGTCGTATCGTGTACGCATCGCGCTCAATCTGAAGTCGCTGCCCTATGTCACGCATGGCGTGAACCTTACGCGCGAGGGCGGCGATCAATGGTCGGTCGCTTATCGCGACGTCAATCCGCAGGCTCGTGTGCCCACGCTGGTACACAATGGGCAGCGCTTCACCCAGTCGCTCGCCATCATCGAGTATCTCGATGAGACCTTTCCGGATCATCGCCTGATTCCGCGAGATCCAGTGGACCGGGCGCGCGTGCGCATGTTGTCGCAGATCATCGCCTGTGACATCCAGCCGCTGCAGAACACCAGCACCACGCTGTACCTCAAGGAAAAGCTCAAGCTCGACGAGGCGGCCATCACCACCTGGCTGCAGGAATGGATCGTTCGCGGGCTTGGCGCTTTCAACGCGCACCTGGAACGCGATCAGCTGAGCGGCAAGTTCTGTCATGGCGACACACCGACCATGGCGGACAGTTGCCTCGTTCCGCAGCTTTACGCCGCTTCGCGCTTTGGCATCGAGGTCACGCGTTATCCACGGCTTGCGCTGATCGCGGAGAACTGCGCGGCCATGTCGGCGTTCCAGCACGCGCATCCCTCCAAACAACCCGATGCCAGCTGACCCCGATGCCGTCTGAGAAGGCCGGAAAGAAGGTATGGGCCGACGCGGCGTCGGCGCTCGAGGGGTTGACCCGTGACGGCATGACGGTGATGTCCGGCGGCTTTGGCCTGTGCGGCATCCCGGAGAATCTCATCGTCGCCCTGCGAAACTCGGGTGCGCGCGATCTCACGGTCATTTCGAACAACGCGGGTGTCGACGGCTTCGGCTTGGGGCTGCTGCTGGAGACGCGGCAGATCCGCAGGATGGTGTCCTCGTATGTGGGCGAGAACAAGGAGTTCGAACGCCAGTACCTGGCAAAAGAGCTCGAGCTCGAGTTCAACCCGCAGGGCACGTTGGCAGAGAGAATTCGCGCGGGCGGGGCGGGCATCTACGGTTTTTACACCCGCACCGGTGCCGGCACGGTCGTCGCCGACGGCAAGGAGCAGCGTGAGGTCAATGGCGAGCTGTTCGTGCTCGAAACCGGTCTCACCGCGGATCTCGCCATCGTCAAAGCCTGGAAGGGCGACACCGAAGGCAATCTCGTTTATCGCAAGACCGCGCGAAATTTCAATCCGATGATGGCCACCGCCGGGCGCGTCACCGTCGCCGAGGTCGAAGAGCTGGTGGAGCCCGGCGCGCTCGATCCCGATCAGATCCACACGCCGGGAATCTTCGTGCAGCGGATCATCCGCGGACAGGACTATCAAAAACGCATCGAGCAGCGCACGGTTCGCAAGAGGGGGATGGCATAGTGGCCTGGACCCGGGAAGACCTGGCGAAACGCGCCGCGCGCGAATTGCGCGATGGCTTTTACGTCAACCTGGGCATTGGCATTCCGACGCTGGTCGCTAACTACATCCCGGCGGGCATGGACGTCGTGCTTCAATCCGAGAACGGCATGCTGGGCATGGGGCCATTTCCCTATGAAGGCGAGGAAGACCCCGACCTCATCAATGCCGGCAAACAGACCATCACGGAGTTGCCCACCTCGGCGTATTTCTCCTCGGCCGACAGCTTCGGCATGATTCGCGGCGGCCACATCAACCTCTCCGTCCTGGGTGCGCTCGAGGTCGCCGGGAACTGCGAACTCGCCAATTGGATGGTGCCGGGCAAGATGGTTAAAGGCATGGGCGGCGCCATGGATCTCGTGGCCGGCGTGCGCCGCGTTGTCGTGGTCATGGAACACAACTCGAAGGACGGCGCGCCGAAGTTCAAGCCGCGCTGCGATTTGCCGCTGACCGGCGCGAATTGCGTCGACATGCTCATCACGGAGCTGGCAGTGTTCGAGCGGCCGGATCGCAAGTCGAAGTTCAGGCTCATCGAACTCGCACCCGGTGTCACCGCTGAGCAAGTGCGGGCCGGGACTTCGGCGGCCTTCGAATCCTGAGCGGTTCGCGCTGACCGAAAGTGACCAATCGAGCCTTGCAGACGCCCGGCGGAGTCGCGCCGGCAATAAAGCCGGAAATCCCCCACGCAGAATGTCTCCAGCAACTAACCACTGGAAGGCAGCGTCGCTGTCCGCTTCTCATGCGGTACCGCGTCTGTGTGAACGGGATGAACACTGCGGAACACCTGATGGCCACCGCGCCGGGCGCCTCCGCTCGCGTGGCCGATGCATGGACCGCCTTCTGGGCGGATCCGGCCCAATCCCGCTGCGCCGCGGGGGCGCCTGGGATCTGGAACGCACTATCGAACCACTGGTCGACGGTCGGCCATGTGCGCGGCCTTCTGCTCAGGAGACCCGGTCGCGTTCAGTTCCCGGATGTCGGCACTGATCGAAAGGCATTCGCAAGACACATTGATTGCCCATCTGGCGGCGGCGCTGTCGCCCCGGTTGCGCAGTCCACCGGCCAGGAGGGCGGCGATCTGGGTGGCCATCGAGGATGCACTGACACCGGAGCGGTGTGTAGCGGAATCCCTGACTGTGTGTTGCGTGGCTCCATCGCAGATGGAGGAGTGGTTAGCGCCGCTGCGCTCCGTGTGCGAACTGATGTCGGTCTCGGTCCTTCGGGAGCCGAGTGGAGTGCCCATCGCCTGGAAGATCGAAGGGGTTCGCGCAGCGGCGTGACCTCAAGGGTTGGCGCCCGCATCGTAGGAACGCGCCGCGCGTGACATGCGTGGGTAGTTCGACTCCACCCATCCCTCGATTTGCCTGACGAGGCCGGCGAGGGATTTTCCCAACGGCGTGAGCGAGTAGTCGACGCGCGGAGGAACCGTTCCGTAGTCACGCCGATGCACGATGCCGTGGCGCGCAAGCTCACGCAGCGTTTGCGTGAGCATCTTCTGCGAGACGCCACCCGCCCGGCGGGCAAGCTCCCCGGTGCGCACGGCACCGTCACTGAGGATGCACAACACGAGCATCGACCATTTGCCGCCGATCAATGCGAGGATTTCCTGCGAGGGACAGCTGCTGTCGAACGGATTCGGTCTGGGGTTGGCCATTTTCTGCCTCGGGCACCAAAAGGTGCGTACTTATCAATCGGTGCGGATGAGATTACCCTGAGCCCCATGTGGAAGGACACACCCGTTACGCGACGATTGAAGCTCGATGCGCCCATCGTTCAGGGCCCGTTCGGCAGCGGTTTGTCGGCAGTCGAACTCGTGATTGCGATCAGTGAGGGCGGCGGGCTGGGTTCGTTCGGCGTGCATCATCTCGATGGCGCGGGAATTCGCGCGATCGATGCGCAGATCCGCGCACGCACGCGGCGGGCGTACTCATTGAACCTGTGGATTCCGCTGGGCGACAGCGACGATCCGCGGTTGACGGATGAACAATGGCGCGCAGCGCTCGAACTGCTGCGGCCGTATTTCGAAGAGCTGTGTGTCCCCATGCCGGTGCGCCCCGCGCGCTTTGGACCTCATTACCAGGAGCAGGTGGAGACGTTGCTCGAACTGCGGCCGCCGGTGTTCAGCTTCGTCTTCGGCGTGCCGTCGCCGGATGTGCTCGAGCGATGTCGCAGCGCCGGTATCGCCACATCGGGGGCCGCGACGACGGCTGCCGAAGCCAAACTACTCGCCGATTCCGGTGTCGACATGGTCGTCGCTTCGGGATTCGAAGCCGGTGGTCACCGTGTGTCTTTTCTGCAGGAGCCCGAGGATTGCCTGACGGGAACCATGGCGCTGATCCCGCAGGTGGTCGATGCCGTCAACGTGCCGGTCA
>DASTTJ010000003.1:0-4109 GCA_035760205.1 Steroidobacteraceae bacterium
CGCCGGGAAGTTTGAACGCGGCGTCGTCATGCTGCCGGCGATCATCTCGCTCGGGTACCCGGTGCCCGAGAACGCGTGAACCTGCGAATCCACCGCTGCGTAGTTGGTTCCGGGAGGTGCATCGAGCAGCGCATTGCAGCCAGCGTTGATCAATCCGTCCGGGCCGAGGCGCATCACCCAGGCTTCGCCGCGTTCGCCGAGTGAGTCCGAGCGTCCCGCGACCACGAAGCCGCCGTCGCTGGTGGAATCGAGGCCGTAGATGGTTTCGTCGAGCAGCCCACCGTAAATCCGATGCCAGCGTGCCGTGCCATCCGGGTTCAGGCGGATCAGAAGCGCATTGCGCCTCCCGGCCGCGGCCTGCGCCGTCGGCAGGTTGTAGGAATCGGTCACCAGGTGGCTCGTCGCGATCAGAAAGCCCCCATCGGCGGCCAGGGCGATTCGCGCCACCGGATCGGAGTCCGCGCTCTGCGCACTGTAGACCTGGCTCCAGAGCAGCAAGCCCGTCGCATCCACGCGCGCAGCCCATGGCCTGTGCGGCCCCTCCGAAAGCGAAAGGCCCGCCAGCACAGCGCCCCCATCTGGCAACGCGCGCAGGCTGGTGATGCGGACGCCGCCGGTCAATCGACGCTGCCAGCGCACGGCGCCCTGCGTATCGATCGACGTCAGCCATGCGTTGTCATCGTACAGCGCGTTGACATACATGCCGCCCGCGACGAAGAAGCCGCCATCGCTCGCGCGTTGCACGCTGCTCGCGTAGGCGAGAAAATCGTTGGACAAGTTGAGCGGCACCGACACCCAGATCACATTGCCATTGGCATCGAGCCGCGCAGCGCGTATCAGATCGGATCCACTGCCGCTCTGACCCTGGGCTCCCACGACGACCAATCCACCGTCACCACTTTCCGCCATGGCTTCGTAGGGAATCTGCCGCAGCGAAACCAGCGAGAAATCACTGAGCGTCGACTGCCAGGAGACTCTGCCCTGCGTATCGAGCCGGGTCACCAGAGTCGAAGGATGCTCTGCATCCGCGCCCGAGCTATCGGCCTGCCCCGCGACGATGTAGCCACCCGTCACCTCGATGGCATCGAAAGCGCGCTCGCCACGCCGCTCGGAAATCCCCCCGTACTCCCGCGAGAACACCGGTGCGGCATCGACCGCAAAACTGCGCAACGCGAGGCCACCGCGAACCACGGAGGTGGCGAGTACGCGGCCGTCGCGGTGAAAGTGGAGCTCGTCGTTGAACGCCCACGAGTTCGACAACGTGCCCCAGGACGTGAACTGCCGATCGATCTCATTGAGCGTCGGTGTCATCGTCATGCGAAAACCGCGCGCGCCATGAACGCTGTCGAGCCTTGCGCGGCCGATGATCACCACGGGTGTAGACACGGTCAGAAGGCTTTCGGGGGCGGCCTCGATGTCGAAAGCCGATTCCAGGCCATCGAAGAATTGATGGGAGTCGCGTGAGCCGTCCGCGCTCAGGCGCACCACCATGGCCTTGACCGCGCCTTCGTCATCGACGCGGCCAGAGCCCGCGACGATGTAGTAACACAGCCAGGTGGCATCGGGCCGCTGCCGGCACTGCTGAGATATCGAATTGGCCTTCACGCCGTCATCCATGACCTGGCGCCATTCCTCGGTGCCGTCGCCCACATTGATCTTCATGACGATAGTGTCGTCATCATCGTCCGAGCTTCTGCCAAAGAAGCGGACGCCGAAGTCCTCGCCGGCGAGCACGATGTGGTCGTCCGGAATGCCGTCGTTCGCCTGGTCTTCGACCACCTCCGCCGCCTGGATGAGGTCGCGCACCAGCATCCGGCTGTAGCGCTGCGTCCAGCTCACCGCACCGCCTTCCTGCAGCAGCGAGAGCTGCACGGCCGGGTCGGGATCCGAGCCACGCAGCCGTGCGCTCGCCGCGACGATCGCACCGCGCCCGGCGCTCTCGCGCACCAGCAACTCCGCCGGTTCATCGGCGATGTAGTCGTATTGCGTGCCCGACAGGCGCCGCTGCCAACGTATTTCACCGGTCGAACTGAGTCGAACTACCCAAGGCGACGCCGCGGGCACTCCGTTGGTCGCGTCGGCGCGCAGGATCGCGCTCGACCAGGCCACTGCCAGCGCACCGCCGTCGGCCATGGGCGCAATGTCCCAACCGTGATCGCGCGCGCTCGCGCCGCTCACGAAGAACGAATTGCTGTCGAACAAACCACTGTCGTAGGCCTGCGTCCACAGTACCGTGCCGCTGTCATCGAGCCGCGCCACCTGCAGGTCGACTTGCGCATCGGGGTTGGTGGGCACTCCAGACGCACCGACTATCGTGCGCGTCCCGACCATCCAGTAGCCACTGGAACCCGCGCGCACGCGCCGGTACGAGACCAGCGCGTCACCGCTCACCGAACGCTGCTCGCCCACCACCTGCTGCCAGACCGGGTCGCCCAGTGAATCGAGCTTCGCCACCCAGAAATCGCCCTCCACCGTGCCGACAGCCGATGCCCCCGTGACCTGCTGGTGATTCAGAACACCCGCCAGTAGATAGCCGCCATCGCGCGTCGCGATGACCGCGTTGGCCCAGTCGTCGTTGGCACCGCCCAGCGACTTCGACCAGGTGCTGGCCGCGGGAGGCGTAGTCGGGTCACCGTCATCGGGTGGCGGAGCGCCGGTTCCCGAACATGCGGCGATCACCACTGCGGTGAACGACGGCCAGAAGCGCCGGACAGTTCGGTCACTCGCGCCGGCCAGCGCCCGCAGTCCACCCACGTACGTCAGCCGCGCCCGGACGGATTCCCTTCTTGTTCTCATTACTCTCGCCTGGTTATGTCCCCGTTGTCAGTGACACGAACCAGCAGGCCGCTTTGGGCTAAAGTCGGTGCGCTATGAAAACGGTTGCGGAGAGCCGGCTAAAAGGCGAGAAATGCACGGTCATGGTCAGCATCGAACGCCTGCAGACCCGCGCGGAAGCCGACGGCTATCGCCGTGCGTGGGGCGACGCCCTCGATCGGCTCAAGGCTCGAGTCGAAGCGAGCTGAGACTGCCGCTTCCGGCTATTGCGCCTTCGGCTCCGGTCGCGATCCGCGGTTCGCTTGCAGCAGCAGCCAGCGCGTGAAACGCGGTAGGTGGCGCGCCATGAAAATCATCAGCCGCCCGTGCATCGTAACGATGACCTCTTTGCGCCCTCGCAGAATGCCCCTCACCATCACGCGCGCCGCCACGTCAGTCTTCATGCGCAGCCAGGCCGGGACCGGATCGCGGGCGTGAGCCTGCAGCTCGCCCTGATTGTCGACGCGCCGTATGTCCGAGTCCACGAACCCGGGTGAGATCAGCGTACAGCCGACACCCGCCTTGCTCAGTTCGCCATGCAGCGATTCGGCCAACGCGCGCACCGCAAATTTGCTCATGGTGTACGGTGAACTGCCCTCGATGGAAACGTACCCGGCAACGCTGCCCATGATGACGAACCGCCCACGGCTCGCGCGCAGGCAGTCCGCGGTCTCGTGAAGCGTTCGCAGAACACCGAACACATTGGTTTCGAATTGGCGCCGGTAATCCTCGATGCTCAGGGTCTGCGCATTGCCCACCACTCCGAAGCCCGCGTTGGCAATGACCATATCTGGCCGCAATCCCACTGCCGCAAGCTCTGCCATGACACGCGCAAGGTCTCCCTCGACGGTGACGTCGGCGCGATGGGCGCTTGCCTGCCCGCCCGCGGCGCGCAACTCGGCAGCGAGAGTCTCGAGCTGTTCCAGCCGCCGCGCCACCAGCACAACACCGACGCCGCGACGAACGAACTCGCGCGCCAGACCGGCGCCTATCCCCGACGACGCTCCGGTGATCAAAGCGGTGCGCTGCATCGGTGGCATGGCTTTCATGGGGCGCAGGTTCTAACACGGCCCAGCGTTGACTCGCTAGTTCGCGCATGGTGAAGTGCGGTCACAACAAGAAGAGCCCGGGAGGCCCGCTTGACCGACGAAGAAGATCTCTACGGCGAAGTGAAGCCTGACGTGCGCGCGCTGGCGCAACCGTTGTTCGAACTCTCGGAAAAGGCGCTGCGTGAACGCGGCAGCTTCCTGCCTCACGCCGCCGCGCTTACCGAAGGCAAGGTCCGACTCGTCGGC
>DASTTJ010000004.1:0-6275 GCA_035760205.1 Steroidobacteraceae bacterium
GGCCCCTTGCTGTCCTTGCCGAGCAGGTAGCCGGCGATCGGCAGGGCCAGCATCGCGCCGGCCGCAAGAATTATTCGTGTCGTTCGCAACACTTTTCTCCCTGAGAATCCAGCCTCCGGGTAAGTTAGGCCGCCTGGGCTCAAATTGCTACGAGGCTCGCCACGTGATCCGTACCATCATCTTCTCGATCGCCCTGATCATCTCCGCCGCGATCCTTGGCTACCAGGTCAAGCAGGTCGGCGGAGGTCGCGAATCCATTTCGGTCAAGGGCCTGGCGGAAAAGCCGATCAAGGCGGATCGCGCGGAATGGACGGTGCGCCTTCCAGGTCAAGGGCGCCACCATCGCCGAAGCGCTCGGCAAGTTGCGCCAGGAACGACCGGCGCTCGATCAATTCCTGGCCGCGGCCGGTTTCGATGCGGCTTCGCTGACGGAGTCCAATGAATCGAGCGAGCCTAACTACGAACAGGTGGAAGGCCGCAACGGCAACATGCGCTCGGTGCAGGAAGGCTACGTGGCCCGACAGTCCGTCACCGTCAACACGGCCGATATCGGCAAGATCATCGCGGCGGCCAGGGGTATCGTGCAGTTCGAGGCCGATGGGCATCCCGTCAGCTTCGGGGAACCGCAGTTCCTGGTTTCGAACCTCGAAGAAGTGAAGATGTCGCTGATCGCGGCGGCGATGCAGAATTCGCGCACGCGTGCGGGCGAATTCGCCAAGAATGGTGATGTGGAAGTGGGCCGGATGCGCTCGGCGTCGCAGGGCGCGTTCTACATCCTGGCGGCGGGTGCCGACCAGGACGTGAGCGATTGGGGCGGTTCCTACGACAAGAGCACGGTCGACAAGATCGCGCGCGTGGTCGTCACCGTGGACTACGGAATCGAATAACCCGTCAGGCCAGCAGCGCTTCGTCCATGCGCGACGCGCGCTTGCGCTCGTGCTCGAGCAGCTTGCGTTTACGGATCCTTATGCACTTCGGCGTCACTTCCACCAGTTCGTCGTCGGCGATGAACTCGACGGCATATTCCAACGTGAGATCGATGGGCGGCGTGAGGATCAGCGCGTCATCCTTGCCGGCGGCGCGGACGTTCGTGAGCTTCTTGGTCTTGATCGGATTCACGACGAGATCGTTCTCGCGCGAATGGATGCCGATGATCATGCCTTCATACACCGCCTCGCCGTGCGAGACGAACATGCGGCCGCGCTCCTGCAACGCGAAGATCGAGTACGCCACGGCGAAGCCGGGTTCACTCGAGATCAGTACACCGTTGTGGCGGTCCGGGATGTCGCCGGCGAGCGGCGCGTAGCCGTCGAAAATATGGCTCTGCAGGCCCGTGCCGCGGGTCGCGTTCATGAACTCGCTCTGGAAGCCGATCAAGCCGCGCGCCGAGACGCGATATTCGATGCGCACGCGGCCACGACCGTCGTTAGCCATGTCCTTCAGCTCGCCCTTGCGGCGGCCAAGGGCTTCCATGACGCCACCCTGGTGATTCTCGTCGATGTCGACGGTGAGCGCCTCGAACGGCTCGTGCACGACGCCATCGATGGTCTTGGTGAGCACGCGGGGTTTGCCCACGGCGAGCTCATAACCTTCGCGACGCATGTTCTCGATGAGGATGGTCAGGTGCAGTTCGCCGCGGCCCGAGACGCGGAACACGTCGGCGTCGGCGGTCATATCGACGCGCAGCGCGACATTGCTCTCGAGCTCGCGCATCAGCCGCTCGCGGATCTGGCGGCTGGTGACGAACTTGCCTTCCTTGCCGGCAAGCGGCGAGGTGTTCACCTGGAAGTTCATGACGAGCGTGGGCTCATCGACCGAGATCGGCGGCAATGCGTCGGGCTTGTCGATCTCGTTGATCGTGTAACCGATGTGGACGTCCTCGACGCCCGTGACGGCAACGATGTCGCCGGCCACGGCCGAGTCGACCGACTCGCGCGACAGCCCCTTGAAGGTCAGCACCTGCAGAATCTTGGCGGTGCCGTGGTCTTCGGTGCCATTCCACAGCTGGATCATCTGGCCGGTCTTCACCGTACCGCGACGAATGCGGCCGATGCCGATGCGCCCGACGTACGAGTTGTAGTCGAGCGTCGAGATCTGCAACTGCAGCGGTGCGTCGGGCTCGCTCTTCGGAGCGGGTACGTGATGCAGGATCGCTTCATACATCGCGCGCATGTCGGGCTCGCGCTTGGTGTGATCCATGCTGGCCCAGCCTTCGAGCGCCGAGCAGTAGATGACCGGGAAATCGAGCTGCCGATCGGTGGCGCCCAGCTTGTCGAATAGTTCGAAGGTCTGATCGACGACCCAGTCGGGGCGCGCGCCCGGACGGTCGATCTTGTTGACCACGACAATGGCGTTGAGGCCAAGCGCCAGGGCCTTGCGGGTGACGAAGCGCGTCTGCGGCATCGGGCCTTCGACGGCGTCGACGACCAGCAACACTGTGTCGACCATCGAGAGCACGCGCTCCACTTCGCCGCCGAAGTCGGCGTGCCCGGGCGTGTCGACGATATTGATACGCGTGCCGCCGTACTCAATGGCGCAGTTCTTGGCCAGGATCGTGATGCCACGTTCCTTTTCGATGTCGTTGGAGTCCATGACTCGTTCGGCGATCTTTTCATGCGCGGCAAAGGTGCCGGACTGGCGCAGGAGGCAGTCGACGAGAGTCGTCTTGCCGTGGTCAACGTGCGCGATGATCGCAATGTTTCGAATCGGGAGATTTGCCATAGAACTCATGGGCTTGCGCGAGGGAAGGCACGCGCAGGCAGGGGACAAGGGGCGCGCACGGTACCACAAGGACGGTTAAACGCCAAAGACGCCGTTCCTAAGCCGGAAATGGGGACATTCCTCATTTCAATGTCATAAACGACCCATCCGTGTGGCACCGGGAACGAGGCCGTTTATGACAATGAAATGAGGAATGTCCCCATTTCCGGGGCCACAATGCCGCGTGGAAGCGGCTGACGAAAACAACAACAAACAATCCCCCGGCGAGGTCACTCGTCTCCTGCAACGCTGGGCCGACGGTGAAACGGCCGCGCTCGAGGAGCTGTGGCCCATGGTCTACGACGATGTTCGGCGCCTGGCTCGCCGGCAGATGTCCGGCGAACGCGGCGATCACACGCTGCAGAGCACGGCATTGGTGAACGAGGCCTTCATCCGCCTGGCTGGCCAGCGCGTGTTCGAGTGGCAGAACCGCGAGCAATTTCTATCGCTGGCCTCGCAGATCATGCGGCGCGTGCTCGTCGACTACGCCCGCCAACGCGGAGCCCAGCGGCGTGGCGACGGCGCGAAAAAGCTGAGCCTGCACGACACGCAGGCGGCCCTCGAGGTTGACGAAGCCCAGGCGCTCAATTCGCTGAACGATGAGCGCGTGGATGTGCTCGCCATCGACTCCGCACTGAACAAGCTTCAGCAGATCGATGCGCCGCAGAGCCGCATCGTCGAGCTGCGCTACTTCGGAGGCCTGACGCTCGAGGAAACCGCGAGCGTGGCGGGCATCTCGCTTGCCACCGTCAAACGCGAATGGGCGCTGGCGCGTGCCTGGCTGCGCCGTGAACTCGCAACATCGGCGCAAGGCTCGGCCCGGTGAGCGCCGCACATTGGGGCGAAGTGAAGGCGTTATTCTCGGCGGCGATGGAATTGCCGCGGGAGGATCGCGACGCCTATCTCGCGCTCGAAGCGGGCGGCAACCCTGCGCTTCTCGCGGAAGTGCAGTCGCTGCTCGATTCGCACGAGCAGCCGGGAAAATTTCTGGATACGGTGACGCACGAATTCCGCTCGCAGGCATTGGCCGCATCGGGCCCCGCGCGCGGGAGGATAGGTGAACGCATCGGGGCTTACCGGATCGTCGGCGTGCTCGGCACCGGTGGCATGGGCGATGTGTTCAAGGCGGTGCGCGACGACGACCAATACCGCGCGGAAGTGGCCATCAAGCTCATGCGCGCCGATGTGCGCAGCAGTCTGACCGAGCAGCGATTCAAGACCGAGCGGCAGATTCTCGCGGGGCTCGATCATCGCAACGTCGCGCGCCTGCTCGATGGCGGGACCACCGACGGCGGCATGCCATACGTGGTCATGGAACTGGTGAGCGGCCAGCCCATCGACGCCGATTGCGATGCCCGCAAGCTCGGCGTGCGTGATCGCGTGCAGCTCTTCCTGCAGGTCTGCGCGGCGGTCAGCTACGCGCATCAGCACCTGGTCGTGCACCGCGATCTCAAGCCTAACAACATCCTGGTGACCGCCGATGGCTCGGTGAAGCTGCTCGACTTCGGCATCGCCAAGCTGCTCGAAGCGGAAGCCGACACCGCGCTCGCCGTGGCCGACGCGACCGCCACGACACTGCGCGCCATGACCCTCGAATACGCCAGCCCCGAGCAGGTGAGCGGGTCGCCGGTGACCACGGTGAGCGACGTGTACTCACTCGGCGTGGTGCTCTATCAACTGCTCACGGGCAAGAGCCCTTATGGCGTTCGCACCAACGACGCGGCGCGCATGGCGGAAATCCTGAGCGACAGCATGCCGACTCGGCCGAGCCAGGTCGACCGAAAGGTGGACGCGGACCTCGACAACATCCTGCTGATGGCGCTGCGCAAGGAACCGCAGCGCCGCTACGCCAGCGTCGAACAGCTGGCCAATGACTTGCGCAACTATCTCACCGGCATGCCGGTGTTCGCGCGCGGCAACTCTTGGCGTTACCGAACCGCCAAGTTTGTCCGGCGGCGGCGCGTCGAACTCGCGGCGGGAGTATTCGTGGGTTTCGCCTTGCTGGGTGCACTGATGTTTTCCATGCGCGAGGCGCGCATCGCGGAGCGTGAGCGCCTGGTGGCCCAGCAGCACTTCGCCAGCGTGCGCAAGCTCGCGAACACGATGCTGTTCCAGCTCCACGACGAGATGGCGCGAGTCACCGGCTCCGTCAAAACGCGCGAACTGCTGGTGAAGACGTCGCTGGAATACCTCGATGAGTTGTACCAGGCATCGAACTCGGATCGCGCTTTGCAGGAAGAGCTCGCCAACGCTTACATCAGGGTAGCGTCCATCCAAGGCAGTGATACGGAGGCCAACCGGGGCAACTTCGCGGGAGCGCTCGACAGTTATGCACGCGCCATTGCATTGCTCACGCCGCTGACCGCAGCCGATCCCGCGAACAGTCACGCAGGCTGGGCACTAGCCCATGCGTTTACAGAGCAGGCGGCGCTCTTGATGGTCGTTCGCGGCCCAAAATTCGCGCGCGATTCCGCGAAGGAAGGAGTCGCTCTCACCGAGGCGTTCGCGCCCAAGATACCCGACGAAGCGCAGCGCCTGGCCCGGTTCGTCAACGCCTACGTGACGGAGGCTCGTATCCTGGGATTCATGGGATTGCCGCTCGAGGCCATGGACTCACTCGAAAAACTCATCAACGCGGGCGAAACCTATTGGTATGCCCACCCGGATGACGAACGAGCGTTCCAGGCGTTGAGCACCGCCTACACCAATGCAGCGCATATCGACGATCCGCGGTTGATCGGGGACGCGGCCATCGACGAGCGGGCATTCGCACTGCTGCGAAAGCGCATGTGGGCCGATGAAAAGTTGGTGGCGCTCAAGCCGAACGAAGTTGAGTACCAGAATCGCCTGGCAGGGACGCGATACAACATTGGAATTCGCCTGGCCTCGCGCGGAAAGTTCGCGCAAGCACTCGAGCTGTTCGAGCAGGCGGTGCCCGTGGCGGCGAAAGCAGCCGCGCTGGATCCCGACGATGTTCGCGCGCAATACGCGCTCGCGCTCCACCAGACACGCCTGGCGCAGGCCCTCTTCGAGACGGGGAGCGTCGAGAAAGCGCGGGCGCTCTACCTCGAGAGCGGCAGCAGCCTCGAGCGGGTCTTCGAGCGGGACAACTCTCTGCGCACGGAATATGCGATCGGGGTGAATGCGGTGCGCCTGGGCGAGCTGTACGCGTATCTCGCAAAACGTTCCCGAGCGGGTCGCAGCGCGCGGCTCGACCTCTGGCGCCAGGCGCGCGATTCCTTGCAGCGCGGCGTCGCTTCGCTACAGAACGTGACCGCCAGCGCCACCCTTCCGTCCGTAGACATGGTCGATGTGAGGGATGGTGTGGCTTCGCTGGCCCGCGTTGACGCCACGCTTGCGAAGCTCCAGGAAGAACGCGCTACCTCACGATGAGTCGCGTCCCCATTCAAGCCGGCAACGGCTTCCAGTCCGGAAACGTCCTGGTCAGATGCCGCTGTTCGCGGATCACGTCATAGGTGGTGGGTCCGCGCTCGAGCTGGACTACGAATTCGCCG
>DASTTJ010000005.1:0-3097 GCA_035760205.1 Steroidobacteraceae bacterium
TCGGCACGGGAAAGACTGAGCGCATCCGCGATTTGCGGGACTGCCTCGGGCGGCACACAACCGAGCCCGTTCTGCACCGCGTGCAGAATCTCGAGCAGTGGGCCCGGTTCTCCTTTGAATTCGAGCACCGCGCCGTCGACGCAGCGCGCGATTGCAGCGGAATCCGGCTTCATGACGACGCCTGCGCGGGCGCCACGCGCGCACCATGCGTATAGACGTTGCACCCTCCCGGCCGCAGGAATGCCACCAGCGTGATGCCGGCGGATTCCGCCAGCTCGACGGCGAGTGTCGATGGCGCGCCGATCGCGGCCACCAGCGGAGCGCCGGCCATCATCGCCTTCTGGATCAGCTCGAAGCTCGCGCGTCCCGAAAGCAGCACGATGCGCTCTTTCCAGGGTAGCGTTCCCTCGCGCAATGCCGCACCCACGAGCTTGTCCATTGCATTGTGGCGACCCACGTCTTCGCGGCTGGCGAGAAGCTCACCCTCCGCGCTGAAGAGTCCGACTGCGTGCATCCCACCGGTTTCGGCAAAGCCCGCTTGCGCGGCGCGCAACGTCTCCGGTAATGCCCGCAGCACCGGTTCTCTAACTATCAGTCCGCCGTCCACATGCCGGATACCGGCGCTCGCGGTGACCGCTTCGATGGAAGCCTTGCCGCAGACACCGCAACTCGACGAGGTATAGAAATTGCGATTCAGCCGGTCGAGGTCGAGCGGCAGGTCGGCACGCAATGTCACGCGGATGACGTTGCCGGTGGGCCCGCAGGGCCGCACGTCGACGATATCGCGCGGCTCGCGCAGCAACCCTTCGCCGAACAGGAAACCCAGCGCCAGCTCGGAATCGTTGCCCGGCGTGCGCATGGTGATGGAGACGGGCCGGCCCGTGCCGCCGTTGTCGCTGGCCGGGGCCGCACCTTCTTTCAGCAGGCGTATTTCCAGCGGTTCTTCGACCGCAATGGCATCCACGCGGTGCACGTTGCCGGCATCGCGCAGCGCGTCGATCTGTACTTCCCGATGAGCGGGATTCTTCATGCGCCCGAGTTTACACCCCAGTGGTGCCGGGTAAGGGTTCTCGCCTAACCCCGAGAACCCTTACCCGGCAACATTCGCGCGAGCGCCGCATCCACCGTGTTCGACAGCAACATGGCAATGGTCATTGGCCCGACGCCGCCGGGCACGGGCGTGATCCACGCCGCTCGTTCGGCGGCCTTCGCAAACTCCACGTCGCCGCAGAGCTTTCCGTCGGCGCCGCGATTGATGCCCACGTCGAACACCAGCGCGCCTTCGCGAATCCATTCACCCGGGATGTAGGCTGCCTTGCCCACCGCCGCGACTACGAGTTCGGCACGTTCCACTTCACCGCGCAAATCGCGCGTGCCCGTGTGGCAAACCGTGACCGTTGAGCGCGCGAGCAACAGCTCCAGCGCCATGGGCCGGCCCACGATATTCGACGCACCGACCACCACGGCACGCAGGCCCACGAGGTCGAGCTGATATTCCTGTGCGAGTCGAATGACACCCCACGGCGTGCAGGGACGCAGGCCGGGACGCTTCTGCGCGAGCAACCCGGTGTTCGTCGGATGAAAGCCATCGACGTCTTTCGCCGGATCGATGGTGTCCATGATTTCCGTGCTGTCGAGGCCCTTCGGCAACGGCAGCTGCAGCAGGATGCCATCGACGCGTTCGTCGGCATTCAGTGTCTTGATCAGCGTCAGCAACGCATCGCGCGTCGTGGTCGCCGGCAGGTCGTGCGCGAACGAAGCGATTCCGCACTCTTCGCAGGCCTTGCGCTTGTTGCGCACGTAGACGGCGGAGGCCGGGTCTTCACCTACTTTCACCACCGCGAGTCCGGGCGCGCGACCGTGCACGGATGCGAAGTCGGCGGCTCTCGCCGCCGACCTCGCTCGCTCTTTTGCTGCGACGGCTTTTCCGTCGAGGATCTGCGCCGTCATCAGCGACTTAGTAACGGTAGTGATCGGTCTTGAACGGACCTGTCTTCGAAACGCCGATGTACTTGGCCTGAACCTCGGTGAGCTCACTCAGCGTGGCATTCAGCGTCTTCAGCTGCAGTCGTGCCACCTTCTCATCGAGGTGCTTGGGCAGCACATAGACGCCGAGCGGGTACTTCGCCGTCTGCGTGAATAGTTCGATCTGCGCGATGGTCTGGTTCGCGAAGCTCGAGCTCATCACGTAGCTGGGGTGACCGGTGCCGCAACCCAGGTTCACCAGCCGGCCTTCGGCCAGCAGGATGATGCGTTTGCCGTCGGGGAAGATCACATGATCAACCTGCGGCTTGATGTTGTCCCATTTGTACTGCTTGAGCGAAGCACAATCGATTTCGTTGTCGAAGTGCCCGATGTTGCAGACGATGGCGTTGTTCTTCATCTTTCTCATGTGGTCGTGATTGATCACATGGAAGTTGCCCGTGGCGGTCACGAAGATGTCGCCCTTGTCGGCCGCGTAGTCCATGGTCACCACACGGTAACCTTCCATCGCCGCCTGCAGCGCGCAGATCGGGTCGACTTCCGTCACCCACACCTGCGCCGACAGCGCCCGCAGCGCCTGCGCAGAGCCCTTGCCCACGTCGCCGTAACCGGCGACCACGGCGATCTTGCCCGCGACCATGACGTCCGTGGCGCGCTTGATGGCGTCCACCAGCGACTCACGGCAACCGTACAGGTTGTCGAACTTGCTCTTGGTGACCGAGTCGTTGACGTTGATGGCCGGGAACGCGAGTTCGCCGCGCTTGTGCATGTCATACAGGCGATGCACGCCGGTGGTGGTCTCTTCAGTGACGCCCTTGATCTGCTTGAGGCGCGTCGAATACCACTTCGGGTCGCGCTTCAGCGTGGCCTTGATGGAGTTGAACAGCTCGATCTCTTCTTCACTGCCGGGGTTGGCGAGAACGCCCTGGTCCTTCTCGGCCTTGGTGCCAAGATGCAGCAGCAACGTGGCGTCACCGCCGTCGTCGAGAATCATGTTCGAGTATTCACCATTGGGCCACTCGAAGATCCGGTGCGTGTAATCCCAGTAATCCTTAAGCGTCTCGCCCTTCACCGCGAACACCGGCGTGCCCTTCACCGCAATGGCGGCAGCGGC
>DASTTJ010000006.1:0-3457 GCA_035760205.1 Steroidobacteraceae bacterium
ACGAATGGAACACGTGCGCGTGCCACGCGCCTTCGAAGTTCGCCGCCTGGTCGAATCCGAAACGCCGCGCGAACGCGCGCCACTCCTCGGGCGTCAGCGCGGCGCGCACCTCTTCCTGCGACCACACGTAGAACTTGCCTTCGTGGCCTTCGGAGTCGGCGTCGTAGGCGGAATAGAATCCGCCCCCCGTTCCATCGGTGGATGGATCCTGCATCTCGCGCAGCATCCACTCGCCGGTCTCGGTGGCGATCCGTCTGAAGAGCCCATCGCCGGTGGCGAGCGCCGCTTCCGAGTAGGTCGCGAGCAGCGCGCCGTTGTCGTAGAGCATTTTTTCGAAGTGCGGAATCATCCAGAACTGATCGACCGAGTAGCGCGCGAAGCCGCCGCCCAACTGGTCGTACAAGCCGCCTTCGCCCATGCGCGTGAGCGTGAGCGTGGCCATGAACAGCGCATGCAGATCGGGCGTCTGCGTCACGGCGGTCGAATGCCAGTGATGCATCAGCCGGTCGATGGAGGCGGGGTGCGGGAACTTCGGCGCGTCGCCGAATCCGCCGTAGCGTTTGTCGAATGTGGCATTCAATTGTTCGCGCGCGCTATCGAGCGGCGCTGCGGTGAGCTGCACGTTGGCGTCGATGGGCATCGGCGTGAGATCGCCGAACACGTCCATGAGCGTGTCGTTCTGCGCGCGCAGTTCGTCACGCTGGTCGCGGTAGTACTCAGCGACGCGTTTGATCAGCGTGGAGAAGGCCGGCATGCCGTACCGCGCCTTGTCGGGGAAGTATGTACCGCCAAAGAAAGGCTTCTGGTCGTCGTGAGTCAGGAACATCGTCAGCGGCCAGCCGCCACCGCGCTGCGTAAGCACCTGGTGCGCGAACTGGTAGATCTTGTCGATGTCGGGCCGCTCTTCGCGATCCACCTTGATGTTTACGAACAGGTCGTTCATCAACGCCGCGGTCGCCTCATCCTCGAAGGATTCGTGCGCCATGACATGGCACCAATGGCAGGCGGAATAGCCGATGGACAGCAGCACGGGCTTGCCGCTTTCGCGCGCCGCGTCGAGGGCCTCCTGTCCCCAGGGATACCAGTGCACGGGATTGGCCGCGTGCTGCAGCAGGTATGGGCTGGTTTCACGAGCCAATCGGTTGTTGCTCATGTTTTCCTGAGGTGCGTCCATAGCCCGGTAGAATACGCCGCGTGACAATTCCCGTCCTCAAACTCAAGCGCGGCGAAGACCGCCGATTGCGCGCCGGCCACCTGTGGGTCTTCAGCAATGAGGTCGACACCGCCGCCACGCCCCTGACCCAGTTCGAGCCTGGCGCTGCAGTGCAGGTGCACTCGGACCGGGATCAGTTCCTCGGGCACGCGTACGTCAATCCGCGCACGCTGATCGCCGCGCGAATCGTGGGCCGCGACGCGGCCTATCCACTCGACGCATCCTTGCTGGTGCATCGGCTGCGCGTCGCGCTGAGCTTGCGCGAACGGCTGTATCGCGAACCCTATTACCGCCTGGTGTACGGCGAATCCGACGGACTGCCGGGCCTGGTCCTCGACCGCTTCGGCGACGTGGTGGTCGCGCAGAGTGGCACGGCCGGCGTCGACCGGTTGCGCCCGGACATCGAAGCGGCCGTCACCAAAGTCGTGAATGCCCGCGTCATTGTCTGGAAGAACGATTCCGGTGCGCGCGAGCTTGAAGGTCTGGAGCGTGGCGTGTCACTCGCGGGCGAGGGGGAGATTCCCGCGGAAGTTTCCGTGCGCGAACAGGGCGTCGATTTCATCGCGCCGCTGGCCGAGGGCCAGAAAACCGGCTGGTTCTACGACCAGGCGGCCAATCGAGAGCGCTTGCGGCGCTACCTTCCGGCGGGTGCGCGCGTGCTCGATGTCTGCAGCTACGTCGGCGCGTGGGCGGTCACCGCGCTCAAGGGCGGCGCGGCCAGTGCCACCTGCGTGGATTCCTCCGCGACGGCACTCGACTACGTCGCACGCAATGCGCGAGCGAATGGCGTCGAAGTTGAAACCCTGAAGGACGACGCTTTCGATGCGCTGAAGGCGCTCCAGGAAAGCGGCGCCCGCTTCGACGTGGTGATCCTCGATCCGCCAGCCTTCGCCAAGCGCAAGAAAGATGCGCCGCAGGCGCAGGCGGCCTACCGAAAACTCAATCAGCTCGCGCTGCCGCTGATCGATCGCGACGGGCTGCTGGTGTCGTGTTCGTGTTCGTATCACATGGCGGCCGACGATCTCGTCGATTCGATCCAGACCGCGGCGCGCCACACCAGCCGTTTCGTACAGGTGCTCGAATTGGGCGGGCAGTCGCCCGATCACCCGGTGCATCCGGCCATTCCCGAAACGCGTTACCTCAAATCTTTTTTCTGCCGCGTCACGCGGGAATAATTAAACTACGGCCACAATGATTCCGTTTCCCAACTTCGACAAAATCGCGTTCGAGATCGGTCCCTTCGGAAGCTTCGGGCCGCTCAAAGTCCACTGGTACGGAATCATGTACCTCGTCGCATTCGCGTCGGCCTGGTTCCTGGCGCGGGTGCGCGCGAAGAAACCCGGCTCGACCTGGAAACCCGTCGATGTCGATGACTTGCTGTTCTTCAGCATGCTGGGCGTCATCCTCGGCGGCCGCCTCGGCTACGTGTTTTTCTACGGTCTGTCGTATTGGGCGAACGATCCGTGGTATCCGCTCAAGATCACCGACGGCGGCATGTCGTTCCACGGCGGACTCATCGGCGTCATCATCGCGCTGGCCATTTTCGCCGTCCGGCGGAAACGCCGGATTGCCGACGTCTTCGACTTCGGGGCAGTGCTGCCGGGCATTGGCCTGTTTGCCGGGCGCATCGGCAATTTCATCAACGGCGAACTGTGGGGCAAACCCACAGACGTGCCGTGGGGCTTCATGGTCGATGGGGAAGTCAGGCACGCGACGCAGCTTTATGAAGCGGTCCTCGAAGGGCTCGTCCTGTTCATCGTGCTGTGGATCTACACCTCCAGGCCGCGGCCACGTCTGGCGCCCACGGGCCTTTTTCTCATTCTCTACTCGTTGGGGCGCATCACCGTCGAATTCTGGCGTATGCCCGATTCGCACCTGAACGAAGCCAGTGGCGGCTACCTGATCGGTCACTGGTTCACGATGGGCATGTTGTTGTCGATCCCCATGCTGCTCATCGGTCTCACTCTAATGTTCATGGCGTATCGGCGGCGCGAAACCTCCGGCAATTACTCGGCGGTTCCGGCGTGAAGCCCTGAGAATGAAACCCAGTCAATGAAACAATTCCTGGATTTCATGCGCCACGTGCGCCGCAACGGCGCCGCGAAATCCGACCGGACCGGCACCGGCACGCTCTCGGTGTTCGGCCACCAGATGCGCTTCGATCTCGCCGCCGGTTTTCCGCTGGTCACCACCAAGCGGGTGCATTTCAAGTCCATTGCCTATGAACTTCTGTGGTTCCTGCGC
>DASTTJ010000007.1:0-14061 GCA_035760205.1 Steroidobacteraceae bacterium
TTGCGCACCAGCTCGAACAAGTGGCGACGCGGCAGTCCGTATTCCAGCTCTGGTGGGTGGTCGGCGCCATTGTCGAGGCTCTGCGCGAAGGCGGGCTCGAAACCGGGGTGTCGGTCAAGCGCCTGTTAGGCCTGGCAGATCGCGAAATCCTGCAGCTCTATACGCAGGGCGAAGGCCGCTATTCGCAAAACCCGCCGGTCGAGCTGCTGAACAACCTTCTCTATTACGCTGCCCGTGCCACCAGCAATGGTCCGAAGGTCACGGCGGTGCGGGCCTCGTTCCGGCTCAATGAATTGCTGAACGTCGACGACTCGGTGGAGCAGGAGCGCGAAAACCTCTCCGCGCCTTCGGTCAAGCTCATGCGCACGGTCTCCGCGGCCATCCGCGAGGATCTCGGCAAGGTCAAAGACGTACTCGATATTTTTGTCCGCCGCGGGGGACAGCCCGCTGAGCTCGAGCCTCAGGTGGGCATGCTGCGCAAGATCGCCGACACGCTCGGCGTGTTGGGCCTGGGCGAGCTGCGTCAGCTCGTCATCGAAGAAACCAATCGTCTCGAAGCCATGGCCGCGGGCAAGACCGCCGCGGATCACGCCGCGCTGGTGCACATCGCCGCCACGCTCATCAATGTCGAAGATCGCCTCGACCGCGATCTCATCGGCCTCATTGTGCCGAAGACGCAGACGTCTGCGGAGGACATGGGTTCGGTCGATGCCGACTTCCAACAGGTGCAGGCCGCGGTGCTGCGCGAGTGCAGCGTCAACCTGGTACGCGTCAAGGAAGCCATCGCCTCCAATGTCGCCGGTACGCTCGACGTCGGTGCACTCGATGCCTGGCCCGGTCTCATCGCCGGAATCAAGGCCGGCCTGCTCATGCTGGGCAAGTCGCGCGCCGCCGAAATCGTCGATGGCATCTCGCGCAATCTCAAGGAACTGCTGCAGCCCGGTGGCACGGCCGTTCCTCCTAACTACCTCGACCGCCTGGCGGACGCGGTGGTCAGTCTCGAGTATTACATGGAGACGCTGCAGGCCGGCCGCACGGATCCCTGGTACATGCTCGACAACGCCCAGACCTGCCTGCAGGCGTTGTCGCAGATGCCGAAGCGCGTGGTACCCACGGTGCCGCCGCTCGGTCCCGAAGCCTATGCGGCCACGGTGCTGCTGGCCGACGCCGGCGCCACGGCGCGTGCGCATGCACTGTCCGCGGGCCAGCCGCCCAACATCCAGGGCGTCGCGCCTACGCTGCACCAGTCGGGTCAGCCGCCCATCGGCGCCAAACCGATCAATATCGATCCCGAGCTGCTCACTCTTTATATAGAGGAGGCCCGCGAGGAGGTCGCCCGTATCGCCAAGCTGTTCCCCGCCTGGGAACAGAACCCGCTGGAAACCGATGCACTGGCCGGCGTGCGCCGGGCGTTCCACACGCTGAAGGGCTCCGGCCGCATGGTCGGCGCCACGGACATCGCCGAATTCGCGTGGTCCATCGAAAACCTGCTCAACAAGATCATCGAGAACACGCTGCAGCGGTCCCCCTCCATCCTCGCCACCATTCGCGACGCGACGGCGATCGCCGGTGAACTGGTGAACGCGCTCGAGGCCGGACAAGGTGCTCCCGCGAAGGTGCAGGACATCATCGATCGCGCGCACGCATTGGCCGCCAATCGCGGCGGGCCGGGCGCGCAGACCGCTACGATGGAAATTCTCGAGCGCACGCTCGAGACGCGCCGCGACGATGTTGTCTCCGCGACCAGCCGCGTGCCCACGCTGCAGCCACCGCCTGCGCCAGTCGTGCAAGCGGCAAGTGAAGTCGAGGGTTCAATCGAAGTCGTCGAAGACTGGTCCGCAGCAACCGAGGCCGGTGGCGAAAACATCGTGCTCTCGGCGCCAGACGAAGATTCCAGCGCCGACATGCAACTGCGCGACATCTACAGTCGCGAGACCCAGGTGAACATTGCCGCGGTCATGCGCTTCATCGATGCCGAACGCTCACGCAACGCGCCGCACCTCATCAGCGAAGAAGCCTACCGCTCCTGCCACACGCTCTCGGGCAGCTCGCGTATGGCCGAAGCGCGCCACGGCATCCGCCTGACGGCACCGCTCGAACACTGGGTGCGCAAGTCCTTCGACAGCGGCGTTGGCTTGGATGCCCAGGACCTCGCGCTGCTCACGGATTGCATGAACGCCATGCAGTCGGTGGCTTCGCATCTCGATGAGTCCACAGGCTTCTTCCAGTCGCACAGCGCATTGCTGACGCGTATCGATCAGGCCACCGACAATCTCGAACAACGGATAATCGCCGCCGCGCGCGCTGCCGAAGCCACCGCCGCGCAGCCACTGGTAACAGCACCCCCTGTTCCCGTCGCGCCGGCGGTCGCGGCTCCTCCCGCTACCTTTCCGCCGCCCGCCGACGTCGTCGAAGACGTAAGCAAGGATTTCGACCCCGACATTGCCAGCATCTTTACCGATGAAGCTGTCGAGCTCATCGACCAGGCACAAATCGCACTCGCCCAGTGGAACGAGAACCGCAGCAGTGTCGACGGCCTCGCCGCGCTGAAACGTCCGCTGCATACGCTCAAGGGCGGCGCGCGCATGGCGGGCCTGATTCCCATGGGCGATCTGAGCCATGAGCTGGAAACCCTGTTCATGCAGATAGACAGCGGTGTCGTCATGCCCGACGATCGCGCTTTCGGTCTGGCGCAAACCTCGCTCGACGAATTGGCGCGCATGCGCGAATCGGTAAGTTCCGGAAGGGGCGTCCCGACGGCCAATGGGCTCATCGCGAAAATTCACGCTTTGGTCAGCGGCACCTCGGCGGTTGCGGTCTCGCCAGCGCCCACGCCCCAGGCACCCCTGCCTCCTCCCGTGGCATTGGCACCGGTCGCGCCGCCCCCGGCACCCGTAACTGCACCCCCCGCGGTCGTGGCTGCACCGCCACCACCGCCGGTCGTCTCAGCGCCGCCGCCCCCGGCACCCAAACCTGCTCCGGTGCCCACCATTTCCGCGGTGCCGAGCCCGCCCAAACCTGCATACGTGCCGCCACCACCGCGCGTCGAGCCGCTGCCCGAGCCGCCCGTGCTCGCGGCCGTGTGGGCGCCGTCATCCGATCCGCCCTCCATCGTGACCCGAGCCGCGGCGAAGGAACCGGTGTCCGCCGGCTTCAATCGCGATGGCGCAAACAAGGACACCGACGCGGGCGACGGGCCGCTGCTGCCTCCGGGCGCCGTACCGCCCGGCCGTGAGCCAACCGCGCCTTCCGATCGCCCCGAACTCGCGCGCGTCGACGCCGAGCTGCTCGATCAACTGCTCAACAATTCCGGCGAGGCGAGCATCGCGCGCGCACGCCTCGAACAGCAGATCGGCTCCATCGACTTCAACGTGGGTGAACTGTCACGCACGGTTACGCGTTTGAAGGAACAGCTACGCAAGCTCGAACTCGAAACCGAGGCGCAGATCCTGCATCGCTTCGAAGAAGAGAAGGGCCAGAAGAGCGACTTCGATCCGCTCGAGCTCGATCGCTACTCATCGATCCAGCAGTTCTCGCGCGGGCTCGCCGAAACGGCCAATGACGTCGGCAGCATTCAGCAGTTGCTCGAGAATCTCACCAAGGACACGCAGAACCTGCTGACCCAGCAGGCACGCACCATCACCGAATTGCAGAACGGCCTCATGCGCACGCGCATGGTTCCGTTCCAGCGCCACGTGCAGCGCCTCGCGCGCATCGTGCGTCAGGCCGCCACCGACACTCACAAGAAAGCCGAGCTGCAGATCGAGGGCGCCTCCGGCGAGCTCGATCGCCAGGTGCTCGAGCGCATGATGCCGCCGTTCGAACACATGCTGCGCAACGCCGTTGCGCATGGCATTGAAACGCCCGAAGTGCGCAAGAAGAATGGCAAGAACGAGAGTGGCACCATCACCATCGCGCTGCATCGCGAAGGTTCGGAAGTCGTGGTCGAAGTGTCCGATGACGGCGCCGGCATGAATCTCAAGGCGATCCGCGACAAAGGCATTTCAGTGGGCCTGGTGCGCGCGGACCAGCAGCTTTCCGACGAGGACATCATCCAGCTGGTACTCGAGCCCGGCTTCTCCACAGCGGGTGCCGTGAGCACGCTTTCCGGCCGCGGTGTCGGCATGGACGTGGTCGCCAGCGAGATCAAGAAACTCGGCGGTGCCCTGCACATGGAGACGAAGCAGGGCGAGGGCTCGCGTTTCACCATCCGCCTGCCGCTCACCCTCGCCATCAGCCACGCGCTGATCCTGCGCGCCAACGACGAGTTGTATGCGCTGCCGCTGCCAACGGTCGAAGGCGTGGTGCGCCTGTCGCGCACCGAGGTGGAAGCGCATCTCGGCCCGGAAGCGCCGGCATTCGAATACGGCGGCCAGAAATACCGCTTCCAGCACCTGGCGTTCTACGTCGGGCGCGAGCCCGGTCCGTTGCCGGACGGCGATGTGACGGTGCCCGTCATCCTCGTACGTGCCGGCGAACATTCCACGGGTCTCGTCACCGATGAACTGGTGGGCAGCCGCGAAATCGTCGTGAAGAGCGTCGGCCCGCAGATCGCGGCGATTCGCGGAATTTCCGGTGCAACGATTCTCGGTGACGGCCGCATCGTCATCATTCTCGACATCGGCGCCCTGGTGCGCACCGACTGGCGCGTGCGCGCCGAACCTGTGATGCCACGCGAGAAGACCGATACGCGCAGCGTGGCGCTGGTGGTCGATGACTCGATTACGGTGCGCCGCGTGACGCAGCGCCTGCTCGAACGCAATGGCATGCGCGTGCTCACGGCGCGTGATGGTGTGGACGCCATGGAGATGCTCCAGGAGCACACGCCCGACATCATCCTCCTCGACATCGAGATGCCGCGTATGGACGGTTATGAAGTGGCGACGCAGGTGCGCGCCGATCCTCGCCTGTCCGGAATTCCGATCATCATGATCACCTCTCGCGTGGGCGAGAAACATCGCGCGCGCGCCATCGAGATCGGCGTCGACGACTATCTCGGCAAGCCGTACCAGGAAGCGCAGCTGCTCGAGGCCATCGAGCCGCTGATCGCGCGCCGCCGCGAACAGCATCTGCGCGAAGCCAACTAGGAAGCAGACATGGCCGAGCGCATCACTGAAATCTACAGCCTGCTGATTCCGCTGCTCGACGGGCGCCTCATCATTCCGCGCTCGTGCGTCGCCGAAGTCGTGGGCTTTCAGCCGCCATCGGAAATGCCCGGCGCGCCGCCCTGGTATCTCGGCACCTTCGCCTGGGGCAGCCGGCAGATTCCGCTGGTGTCGTTCGAAGGCACTTGCGGCCAGACTATTCCGCCGCTGACCGGCCGTACGCGCGTGGTCGTGCTGTTCGCGCTTGGCAACCAGGTGGAAGGCGGCTATTACGGCATCGTCTCGCAGGGCTTCCCGCAGCTGGTGCGCGTGAGTGCCGACATCCTGCGACCCGACCCGACCAAGACCTTCCCTGAGCGCACACCCATCATTTCGCAGGTGCGCATGATCAACGAAGCGCCGTGGATTCCCGATCTCGAGCGCATCGAAGAGATGATTTCCGAGGAGACATCGGTTCTCGTCGAATAATGGGGACATTCCTGATTTGCTAGCAAAAGGGGACGCGCCTCGCTTGCTTACTTCGGGACCCGCACCATCGAATCCAGAAGGCGCTCGAAAGTCCCCGACACATCGTTGCAACGACCCGAGTGCACGGCCGACGTCTGGATGATCGTACTGCGTGGCGCCACCAGCCAATCGAATCGTTCGCGCCTGGACAGCTTCCCGATCGGCCCCGCGTCAGTGCCGCCGGCGCAGATGATCGAAATGCTGGCGAGATGTCGACGCACGGCATCGATATCCACAACCGCATCGAGCAAGCGCACCCGAGCCTCGTCGAGCTCCACGCGCGCTTCGAGAAAATCCTGTTCCTGGCACCAGAGGATGACGCCCACGTTGACGAACTCCTGCCGTTCGACGCGCGGCACTACGCGAATCACCGCGTAGTCATACGAGCAGGGAGCGTGCACGGATTGCCTCCTCGAGAAATGCGCGGGGCGCATGCAGGCGCTGCGTCAGGTGTCTTACATAGGCCGCGCGCGTCGCCTCGATGGTCGGGAACGGCGCGGCATTGATGAGCCATGCCTCCGGGATCAGCTCGACGATGTCATGCACCGCCGCCGGCGTAATCCGCGCGGCAAGCACCGCATCCGCGTCGCGCAGTTCGGAGGCGAATTTCAGCAGGATATGGTCCTTGATGGCCGGAAACGTATCCGCGCTGCGGGCGGTGTGCGCCCCCCAGCCGTGGTGGAAATAGAGCGCCGCTCCATGGTCGATCAGCCACAACTTGCGGTGCCACATCAGCATGTTCGCATTGCGAGGTGTGCGGTCCACGTTGTTGACGTAGCTGTCGAGCCAGACAATGGCTGATGCGATCGCGGCGTCGGGTTGATCCACGATGGGGTCGAAGGTGATCGACCCGGGAAGATAGTCGAGCGCGAGATTGAGCCCGGCGCTTTCGCGAATGAGCTGCTGGATCTCGCCGTCGGGCTCGGTTCGCGAAAGGTCGGCATCGAGCTCGACCAGTACTATTTCGGGAACAGCGATCCCGGCGACTCTCGCCAGCTCGCCGACGACGAGTTCCGCGATCAACGCCTTGGGCCCCTGGCCGGCGCCGCGAAACTTGAGAACGTACATGCCGGCGTCATCGGCCTCGATGATGGCCGGCAGCGAACCCCCTTCACGCAGCGGCGTGACGTAGCGGGTGGCGGTGACGGTTCGGAGTTTCATTCCTGGCCTCCGGCACTAGTAGGAGGTATGGCGGGCCGGTGGCGGAGTCACGCGTGCGCGTAAAAGCAGCGCGCGATCATTCAATGGAAGTTGGCGCAGGTAGTCCATCTCCCGAAGGATCAGATCGCAATGCTGCTCGCGCGTCAGCCCCGCGTAGCGGGCCGGGTCCGAGAGCACGCCGTCCGCATCGAGGGTATTCACGAGGCTGGCGCGTAGTGCGTTGGCCCGATCATGATTGATTGCCACTGGCTCGGCGTGTGCCGTCGCCGCGCCAAAGAGACGTATTGTCGCCATCGCGATCTGTCGACCCTCGCTGGAGTCCAGTGGTGCGTTTACTCCGCCCGCCGCCTTCTGCGCGCACCGCTCAGGATTCACGCCGGCTGGCGTCTCGATCAGCTGGAACAACGCTTCGTCATACGCCACCACGTCCGCGTCGGGAGCGCGCTGAAAGGCGCGCGCAGTGGCCGCCCCGAGGAGCGGCTGGAGAGTGATCATGTCCATTCGGCCTGCACGCGCCTGCTTCCCGGTCTCGGGTTCGACCTGCTCCAGTGCGGCCAGCAAATCATCAATGTGACTTGGCTGCCCGATTTCGCGAATCCCGGCCAGCAGTAACCCGAAGCCCAGACAAGCGCCGGCGCCGATGAGCGAAAAACGCCACGGACGAGGCCTCCGGTGTTCTCTGGCGATCAGATACGGCATCAGCACGAATCCAAGCAGCACCCCTACGGTGACTTGCTTCCCTCCCAAAATAAAGGAAATCACCACCCATCCGGCGAAGACCACCCAAAGGAATGCTTTGAATTCGCGGCTCGCGCGACGGGGAGGCTGCTCGCCAGGCGCCATGCTACTTGTCGTCCCAGTGAAAGCGATGCATGAGCCGGTGCAGGAGCGGCGTGAACAGCAGCGCCGCGGTGACGATGAACACGAGGCCCGCATACAGTGCGAAGATTCCCGCGAACAGTTTGCCGGCGTCCGTTACCGGAGAGTTCACCGGCCCCATGCCGCCTAACAACATTGTCGCGTTGAGGAAGGCGTCGAGCCAGGTCAGGCGCTCGAAGCAGACGTAGCCCGTCATGCCCACCGCGAGCGAAAACGCGATGAGCGCCAGGGCGATCAGCGTGTGGAAGGCCAGGCGCCGCGCGAATATCGGGCGCGCCAGCGGACGCTGCGTTCTCGATTCGTACATGTTGATCCCCGTTCCGAACGGCTAGCGAAATAGGCTCATCGGAAATCTCCCACTACCGACTGCAGGACTGCCAACGCTGCAAGACCCGCGGTTTCTGTGCGCATCACTCGCGGCCCCAGGCTGCGGCCGGCGAAGCCATTGGCCAGGGCGAACGCACGTTCGTTTTCAGCCAGTCCTCCTTCGGGCCCGATGAGCAGCACGAACCTCGGGTTCGCCACACTCACCGCGGCTGCCGCCAGCGAACTTTCGCCGTCGGCGGCCAGCATACAACGCAGGCTGTCCGCGGCCAGCGCAACGATGGAGGCGCCGAGCGCGGCTGGCTCATGCACTTCGGGTACGCGATTGCGGCCGCATTGCTCGCAGGCGGAAATGGCGATGGCTTGCCAATGCTCACGTTTTCGCTCGCGTTGCTTCGCATCGAGTTTCACGACCGATCGCTCGGTGAGCACGGGCACGATGCGTGTCACGCCGAGCTCGGTGGATTTCTGCACAATGAGATCCATGCGCTCGCCGCGCGCCACGCCCTGAAGCAGCGTTACGTCGAGGGGTGATTCACGCTCCACGGCGTCGTAGCGCAATACGCGCGCGATTGTCTTCTTGCCGATGGCTGGCGCCAGCGTGGCGGCGAACTCGCCGCCCTCGCCATTGAACAGCGTGAGCGCCGCGCCGGCTTCGAGCCGTAGAACGCGCGTGAGATGTTCGCCGGCCTGCGCGGGAAGCACGATTTCGCCGCCAGCCACGAGCGCCCCAGGCACGTGGATCCGCGTCACGCGCATGCGAGTTCTATGCCTTCGGTGGTCACGCGCGCCAGCAGATCGATCTCCTCGGGTGAGATGACGTAAGGCGGCATGAAGTAGATGGTAGTGCCGAGCGGACGAATGAGCGCGCCACGTTCGAGCGCGTGCCGGTAGATGCGCAGTCCTCGCCGTTCCTGCCAGGCCCACGGCGTGCGCGTGGCGGGATCCTTCATGAGTTCTATGGCGAGGATCATGCCGCACTGGCGTATCTCCGCCACGTGGGGGTGATCGCGCAGGTGTTCCACGGCCGCGAACATGCGTGCTGCCGTGGCGCGATTGCGTTCGATCACCGGTTCGTCGCGAAAAATGGCGAGCGTGGCGTTGGCCGCGGCGCAGGCCAGCGGGTTGCCGGTGTAGCTGTGGGAATGCAGAAACGCATTGAGCTTCGTGTATTCGTCGTAGAACGCGTCGTAGATGAGGTCGGTGGTCAGAACCGCAGAGAGCGGCAGGTAGCCGCCGGTGAGCCCTTTCGAGAGGCAGAGATAGTCCGGCCGGACTCCCGCCTGCTCGCAGGCGAACATCGTGCCGGTGCGCCCGAAGCCCACGGCAATTTCATCAGCAATGAGATGCACATGGTGCCGGTCGCAGGCTTCACGCAGTAGTTTGAGATACACGGGATCGTACATGCGCATGCCGCCGGCGCATTGCACCAGCGGCTCGACGATGACCGCGGCCACCTCGCCATGGTTCCGGGCGATGGTGTCTTCCATGTGCACGAACATGCGGCGCGCATGATCGGCGGCGCTGACCTCGGGCTCGCGCATGAACGCATCGGGCGAGGGCACGGTGATCACGTCCATGAGCAGCGGGCGATAGATGGACTTGTACAAATCAACGTTGCCCACCGCAAGCGCTCCGAGCGTCTCGCCGTGATAGCTGTTCGACAGCGTGATGAATCGCGTCTTGCGCGTATTGCCGCTGTTGCGCCAGTAGTGAAAACTCATCTTTACGGCTACTTCGATGGCCGCCGAACCGTTGTCCGCGAAGAAGCAGCGGTTGAGCCCCGCCGGCACGATGCGAACCAGTTCTTCGGCCAGCTCCACCGCGGGCGGGTGCGTGAAACCGGCGAAGATGGCGTGCTCGAGATGGTCTAACTGCCCGCGCACTGCAGCGTTGATGCGCTCATTTGCGTGGCCGAAGAGGTTGACCCACCAGGAGCTGATGCCGTCGAGATAACGGTTGCCGGCGAAATCTTCGAGCCACACGCCCTTGCCCCTGCGCAGCGGGATCATGGGCACCGACTCGTGGTCCTTCATCTGCGTGCACGGATGCCACACGTGCGCGAGATCGCGCGTCACCCAGTCGGAGTTGCCGGAGCTCATGGGGCCAAAGTGCGTGCCATTTCGTGGGTGGCTATTGTGGCACGCTGCTGTGGCAAGATGGGCGCGAGGAACCTTCATGCGCGTCGATGTCAGTACCGGCCTGATGGCCGGAGTCAAACAGGTGTTGTCACCGTTTTTTGACGAACGCCCGCCGGGTGTCGGGCCCGACCTCATCGTGCTTCACGGCATCAGTCTGCCGCCGGGCGAATTCGGTGGCCCGTGGATAGCCCGGCTGTTCACCGGCAACCTGCCGGCCGAGGCCCACCCGGAATTTCGCGAACGTGCGGCTCTCCGAGTTTCCACGCATCTGCTGCTCCGCCGCGACGGTGCGGTGGAGCAGTTCGTATCGTTCAATGACCGAGCCTGGCACGCCGGCAAATCCGCCTGGCAGGGTCGCGAAGCCTGCAACGACTACTCCATCGGCATCGAGTGCGAAGGCGCCGACGAAGTACCGTATGAGCCCGCGCAATATGCAACTCTGCGCAAGCTGCTGCCGTTGTTGTTAGGGGCTTATGCCATTCCTCACGAGCGGATCGTGGGGCACAGCGACGTCGCGCCCGGCCGCAAAACGGATCCGGGACCGTCGTTCGACTGGGGAAAAATTCGCAGAACATGAACATTTCGCACAGCTCGCTGTACGCGGTCGCGCTGGCGAGCTCGCTGCTGCTCATTTTTCTGGCGCGCACCGTGGTGCGTGCGCCGCGGCGAAATACCTTCCTGGTCGCATTCCTCGTGTTGCAGGCACTCGGCTTCACGTTCGAGTGGCTGATGCTGCACCCCGCGACGCCGGCGAAAGCCCTGTGGCTGGGATCGCTCATCGCGATTTCGTTTTTCCGCGCCCCGTGCCTGTGGCTGTATGCGCGGCAGATCACTGAAGAACCGCCACCCAGGGTTCGCGACCTCCCACGCTGGCAACTGGCGGTCATCGTCTGTGGCGTGCTGCTGGCGTTGCCACTGGTGGAGCGAACGCACCTTGGAACTGAGTTCGTCAGCCCACGGCAGGAAACCAGCGCGACACACAGCTTCGTCATCCACAGCACGATGTTGGCCGCGATCACCCTGTTCGGACTTCAGGCCGCGTACTACCTCTGGTCGTGCCTGCGAATCCTCGAGCGCCAGACCGCGCACGCGAAGGCGTTGTTCTCCAGTATCGAAGATCGATCGCTGCATGCCTTGCGGGTGCTCATCTTTGTCCTGGCGACCCATTGGATCGTCGGGCTCGCGCGCGGGTTGTATGGATGGGTCCTCGGCAGGGAGGCGGGGCCGAGCCTGGTGTTCGCGTTATGCGAGGCCGCCGTGACCCTGGGGGCAACGATCTCTCTGGTCCGTGCGAACCTGGGACTGGACTCCGATGACCGGCAACTGTTGGGCGAATTGTCGGCGGACAAATACGCGCGCTCCGCCCTCGATGCGCCCGCTCGCGCGCGCATTGGCCGCAAGCTCACCGAAGCACTGAACACACACCACCTGCATCGCGACAGCGGGCTGACGTTGCGCTCGTTGTGCACGAAGATTCACGAGAACCCGCATTACGTGTCCCAGGTGATCAACCAGGATCTGGGCAGCAATTTCTACGATCTCGTGAATCGCGCGCGGGTGCGCGACGCCATGGGCGCCCTGGCGGCGTCCGACGGCAAGCCGGTGCAACAGATCGCATTCGACGTGGGCTTCAACTCGAAGTCCACGTTCAATGCGGCCTTCCGCCAGCACGCGGGAATGACGCCCAGCCAGTATCGCGCGGGCCAGCGTTCGCGCCCGGATTGATCAGATCTCGCGCCCACCGCGACACAGCAGCCATCCGATACCGGTCAACACGCAGACGGCTACAGCTTTATCGATGGCGGGCCAGCGCAATACCCGCCCGCTCAGTAACGCGACACCGATGATGGTCGCAGCGAACCAGAACAAGGTCTGAATCTCGACTGCGACGACGCCATGGCTGCTCAGTTTCCAGAGCGCGAGCCAGTACATCAGCATGCCGAACTGAAATCCGACGATGCACTTGAGCGCCTCTGACCAGACGAAGCGACCGTCCTGCCACACCTTGCTGGCATGGATGAATCCTTCGGCATCACCCAGGCCGGACAAAATCGTGAACGCCGCGATCATGGCAATCGAGCCTGTCATTGCCGTTGCGCGTCGATTGCCCAAATCAGCATGAGTGGCGCCCTCCATTGCCTTGTGCATTCCATACCTCTCGTGGGGGTCAACGGATAACGCGGGCAAAACCGGACACGCATGGAGCTTTTCTTTGCGCGCGTGCGTTATCCCGGTGCCGTTGCCTTGCCCAGGCACCAGCGACGGGCTGGCGCGCATCAACCCCTGATGCGCGCCAGTTCCAGTAGTTTGGCGTCGGCGGGAATGGGCGACGCTTCGAGCAGGTTTTCGGCGCGACTCAGGGCTTCGCGGGCTTCCGCATTGCGGTCGAGCGAGAGATAACACTGGCCTAGCCACAACGCCGCTTCGCCTGCCCAGCGGCTGGCAGGGGCGAAGTCGCGCCAGAATCCGTGCGCGATTTCCAGCGAGGGCAAGGCATCTGTGGCGCGGCCCTGCGCGAGACGGGCCCTTCCCAGGCCGACGAGGGCGTCCGCGTGCGCCGGAGTGACACGTGCCTCCAGGCGCTCGAACTCTTCGAGCGACTGCTCGAGCGCTGCGGCGGCCGGCGCGGCTTCGTCCATGTCCAGGCGTATCAGCCCGATTTCCGCCAGTGCCCGCATGCGCTCGCGCCGCAGCTTGGGCCGTGCGTCAGTCGATGTAGATACTGCCTGCTGCCAGTGCAGCGCAGCGCCCAGGTCACCGCGCAAGCGGGCGATGGTGCCCCTCACTTGCGCAATACGCGCCGCGACGACTTCGAGGTCTTTCTTTCCGGTGGCGATCTTCGCCGCGGCTTCGATTTCCACCTGCGCATCGCCGAGACGGCCTAGATAGGCAAGCGCCAGCGCCTTGGCGCTGCGGGCAAGAAGCGTCATCTCGCGCTCGCCGCCGAGCAGGCGTTCGAGAATGGGCACGACGCGGTCCAGATCGTCCAGCGCCGCCGCGACATCGCGCCGCGCGAGCCGGGCCTGCGCGCGAGCGCTCAGTGTCCCGGCGTAAGTCACCGACTCGACCTGCACCTGCGCGCCGAGGACCTTCAGGGCCTCCGTAGCATTGCCGTCGGCGAGCGCCAGCTCGCCGTGATCGATTCGATACGCCACGAGGTTCTGCAGGATGGTGCCCAGAAGAAAAGATTCCGACCCGGTCAAGGCGCGTATGTCGACGACGGCTGAATCGATGAGCGCAATTCCGGCCGGGAGATCGCCGGTATCGGCCAGGGCGCGGCCGTAGGTCGTTTTTGCCTCTATGACACGCGCGTGTGGTGGCGTCGCGCCGAAGTGCGCCAGCGCAGCAAGATAGGCGTCCTTGGCTGCGTCGCGCGACTGCTCGAACTTCTTGGTGTAACGATAGGCAAGCGCGAGCAATATCGAGCTGGTAACAGTTTGATCGTTATCTTTGCCCAGTTTTGCCGTGGCCAGTCGCGCGCCTTCGAGAGCGAATCGCTCGGCATCGTCATACGCACCTTCCTCGATGGCGAGCATCGTGCGATTGCCCAGTGCCCCGGCCAGGTCGAGCGGATCGATCTTTGGATCTGAGCGCATGAGCGGCAGAATGCGGTCGAACTCGGCGCGCGCCTGTTTGGCGCGGCCGCGCATCAGATGCAATTGCGCCTGCAACAGCGATACACGAATTGCCATCGCATCGCGATCATCAAGGGCCTGACGCGCTTCATTTGCAGCGCGATCCAGCATCGGTTCGGCGGCATCCAGGTCGCCGAGTGCGAGCAGGCTCTCGCCGATCAGAGCTAACAACTCTATGCGTACCCCGGGCTGATCGGCGAATCCGCTGCCGAGTTTCTTCTCCGCCTGCTTGAGGAGGTCGACAGCGCTCAGGCTGGTCGTACCGGTTCCGCTGTACGGACTGGCTTCGCGAAAGATACTGGCAACGAA
>DASTTJ010000008.1:0-11374 GCA_035760205.1 Steroidobacteraceae bacterium
CGCCCCAATTTGCGCGGACCGTGAGCCAGTCGAAACTTAATCGGGAGGCAATCTGTAAAGCAACGGCGCTATCGCTGCACTGCGTGTAAAAAGTGCTGGTTGCTACACATCAAGAGCGAAAAATGCCAGGCCTGTTAGAGCGATTCCGACGCCACCAGTTCGACAAGCAGTTCGCCGCCCACGTGGAAGGCGGGTTTGGCGGCAACCTGTACCGCGGGGTGTTCAAGACCTTCGAGGAGGCCCAGGCGAGTGCCCCCCAGGGCAAGCCATTGGGCTATGACAACCCGGCCGCGGCCGATCTGTACCTCGAGCGCACGCGCCGGATCTATCCCAGTGATTATCCAGTCGTGTATTGGCTGGACCGGCTGTTCCGCAGCGGGTTGCGGACGGTGTTCGATTTTGGTGGCCATATCGGCCTCGGCTACTACGCTTACCGCAAATACGTGACGTATCCGGAGGGAATGCGCTGGACGGTGCACGATGTTCCCGCGGTCATGGCGCGTGGCCGCGAACTCAGCCAGGGCATGGACCCGGAGCGGCGACTTTCTTTTGCCGATGGCGTCGCCGCCGCCGACGGTTACGACGTGTTCTTTTCGGCGGGCGCGTTGCAGTACCTGCCGACCACGCTCGCCGAAATGCTGGCGCCGCTTGCGAGGAAGCCGCGCGCGCTGGTGCTCAACCTCGCGCCGCTTCACCCGGCGGAGTCGTTCTACACACTGCAAAGCATTGGCGCGGCGTTCTGCCCGTACCGCGTGCTGCAGTTTGGTGCGTTCGTGAAGAGCCTCACGCAGCTCGGCTACGTGCAACGCGATGCCTGGGAGAATCCGGACAAGCGCTGCACCATCGCCTTCGAGCCAGGGCATTCGATCGACCGCTACTACGGTTTCACATTCGAGCTTCAGGGCTGACCGCGTGAGTGCGCGCGCCTGGACCCTGATTGCGGTGGCGCTGGCGGTAGTGGCAGGCACGGGCTTCTGGGTGATACGCCACCGCTGGGCGGTGGTGAGCGCGCTGCCGGTAAGCATGCGCGATGCCATCTTCGGTATGCGTTACGGCTATCGCGTCGAGCGCGACGTGATGATCACCATGCCCGATGGCGTGAAGCTCGCGACCAACCTGTATTTTCCGAAGGGCGCGGGGCCAAAAGAAGCCGCAGCCAAACTACCGGTGGTGCTGATTCGAATGCCCTACGGAAAGAACCAGCATGCCGGTGCACTCGCGCCCGCGCAGGTATTCGCCGGCCATGGTTACATCGTCGCCATGCAGGACATGCGCGGGAAGTACGCCTCGGAGGGCGTGTTCACGCCCAGCAGGCTCGATGCGGAAGACGGCTCTGCCACGGTCGACTGGCTGGCCGCGCAGCCCTGGTCGAACGGCCGCGTCGGCACCGTGGGCTGCTCCTCGTTAGGCGAGTCGCAGATCATGCTGGCACGCATGCGTAACCGGCATCACGTGGCGATGATCCCTATCGGCGCCGGTGGAGCGATGGGAAGTGCGGCCAATCGTTACACCTACTTCGGTCAGTACGAGGGCGGTGTGTTCCAGCTCGCTTCGGGCTTCGGCTGGTTTCTCTACGATGGCGGCAAGACTCCCGGCGTCGAGTTCGACGAGAAGGTCGACGTGGCGCGCGCCATCTGGGATCTGCCCTCGGGTAGCCTGGTGCGGCGGCATCGGCCTGACAAAACGGATTTCGATGATTTCATCTCCAAGCCGCTCGGCGATCCGTATTGGCGTGACCTCGGATACATCGCCGAGGAAGACCGCTTCGCGACGCCTGCCCTGGTGTTCAACACCTGGCAGGACCAGACCGTGGCCGAAACCCTGGCGCTGGCCGAGGTCATGAAGCGCAATGCGGACACCGAGCAGGCGCGGACTCACTACCACGTCATCATCGGGCCGGGGAATCACTGCCAGTACTTCGGCGCGAACCAGTCGATGAAGGTGGGCGAATTCCGCGTCGGGCCGAATGCCCTTGCGCCGTTCAGCGCGTGGCAGCTCGAGTGGTTCGACTTCTGGCTGAAACGCGAGGGCAAGGGTGAACCGCCGCAATTCCCGGCCTACCGTTTCTACGTCATGGGCGCGGACCGCTGGATCGACAGCGAGCAATGGCCGCCGGCCGCCGCGCAGACGCAGGCCTGGTATCTGGGTGGAGAAGGCGCGGCCAACAGTCGTGGTGGCACGGGCGTATTGCAACGGGCCGCGCCCACGGCGCAACGCAGCGACGAATTCCGCTACGACCCCGGAAAGCCGGTGCCGACGCGCGGAGGCCCTATCTGCTGCACGAACGACCCCGGCCAGGTGCAGGGCATGGTCGATCAGACCGACGTCGAAACGCGTGATGACGTGCTGGTCTATAGCTCGGCGGTGCTCGAATCGGACCTGACCATCGCAGGTCCGCTGCGTGCCGACCTGTACGTCAGTTCGAGCGCAAAGGACACGGATCTCATCGCCAGGCTGGTCGATGTGTTCCCGGACGGGCGTGCGCTCAACATCCAGGAAGGCGCATTGCGGCTGCGGTATCGAGACAGCTTCGTGCAACCGACGCTCATGACGCCCGGGCAGGTGTACCGCGTGTCGGTGGACATGCGGGCGATTGCCTATCTTCTTCCAAAAGGCCACCGCCTGCGATTGCAGATCACCAGCAGCAACTTCCCGCGCCTGGAGCGAAATCTCAACACCGGCGGCAACAACTACGACGAAAGCCAGCCCGTCATCGCGACCAACCGCGTGCTGCGCTCACCCGAATATCCGTCGGCTTTGATACTGCCCATTCTGTCGTCCGACTAGCTACCGCGATTCACGACCGCCCCAGCATCCGGTACCAGATGAGGCCCAGGTATTCGTGCACCGCCAGGTCCGAGGCGAGCAGGGCACGCGGACTGGGAATGAAAGTGGCGAGGCTCATGCGCCCCGGCAATCGATAGTCCGCGGGCACTGCGACGGGATGGAGGCCGGCCTTGGCGAAAGTGGCCATCGACCTTGGAAGATGACCGGCCGAGGTGACCAGCGCGAATGGCTTTCCGCCGACCATCGGACCAACCCGATTCGCGCTGTCGGCAGTGTTGTGCGATCGGGATTCGAGCCGCAGCCGGTCGCCGGGCAGGCCGAGCGACAGCAACACGTCAGCGAGATCCCGGGCGTTGCGTTCGTCCCCGCTCACGATGACGGTGGTGTGCGGATGCAGCCGCCACAACTGCAGCGTCACGATGGCGCGTGAAGCCGAGGAATCGTTGAGGCGGACACTGGCCGGCAATGTGGGGTTGTCGCCGGCCCAGGCCGTGAGCAGCACGATGCTGTCGATGGGAAGCGCGGAGCTCACGCCGGGAACCCAGGCGGGATAACGCTGTTCGAGCGGATACAACAGCGCTCTTGCTACCGGGCCGCAGGCGAAGAACAGCGCCACGGCGCCCCCGGCTGCCATCAGCTTCCACGACCAGGCCCGGCTCCGGTGCCAGAAGTGCGCCAGCAAGCCGGCGGCGAACAGCAGCAAGGCGAGTTTGGTGAAAATAGTCAGGCGCTCACGCGCCAGATAGGAAAACGCCGCCCTTCGGCGGCGTTCATACAGTGAAGAGCGGTTTCGATCATCGCCCCTTGAAGTCTTCGGGGGTCAGTTGGTGACGCGACAGCAGTTTGTAGAAGTCGGTGCGGTTTCGTTTGGCCAGGCGTGCTGCCTGGCTGACGTTGCCACCGGTGATCTGCAGGATCTGCGAGAGATAGGAGCGCGTGAATTCGTCGCGCGCCTCGTCGAACGACGGAAGTTTGCTCTGCGTGCCACCCAGCGACTGCTGGACCAGTTCCACGGGGATGATGGGGGTTTGCGACAAGGCCACGTTCTGCCGGACCACATTCGACAGCTGGCGGATATTGCCCGGCCAGTCGGCCGTGGCTAACAACTCCACGGCTTCCGGCGCGTAGATCTTGCGTACGCCGCTTTCGTTGCTGATCTGCGCGAGAAAATGCGACACCAGCAGCGGAATGTCTTCGCGACGGCGGTTGAGCGGCGGCATTTCGATGTGCACGACGTTCAGGCGGTAATAGAGGTCTTCGCGGAACTGGCCGCTCATCATGAGCTGCTGCAGGTCGCGATGGGTTGCCGAGACGACGCGCACGTTGACCGCAATGGCATCGGTGGAGCCGATCGGGCGGATATTGTTTTCCTGGAGGACGCGCAACAGCTTGACCTGCAGGCGCATGGGCATGTCGCCGATTTCATCGAGCAGCAGCGTGCCGCCGTCGGCGGCCTGGAACAGGCCGGCGTGATCACGCACCGCGCCTGTGAATGAACCCTTGATGTGACCGAAGAGTTCCGACTCGAGCAGGTTCTCGGCCATGGCGCTGCAGTTGATGGCGACGAACGGCTTGGCGCGGCGAGGGCTTGCATTGTGGATGGCGCGCGCCAGCAATTCCTTGCCGGTCCCACTTTCGCCGGTGATGAGCACGCGCGCATCAGTGCCCGCGACCATGTGTGCCTGCGCAAGTTTTTCTTCGACCAGCGAGCTGCGCGTGATGATTTCGGCGCGCCAGTCTTCGTCGTTGTCGGCAAAGCCGGAAATGCGCAGGGCCTTCTGCACCTGGTCCAGCAACTCTTGTTTGTCGACCGGCTTGGTCAGGAAGCCGAAAGCGCCGAGCTGGGTGGCATGCACCGCGTCGGGAATGGTGCCATGAGCCGTGAGGATGATGACTTTCAGGCCCGGGTACCTTGACTGCAGTTCCTTGAGCAAGCCGATGCCGTCCAACTGGTCCATGCGCAGGTCGGTGATGACCAGTTCAGGACGGAATCGGCTGGTTGCAGCCAGCGCCAGCGCCGCACTTTCCACCGCTTCCACTTCGTAATTCTCCGCGCGCAGGCGGATCGTCAGAAGGCGCAGCAGACCCGGATCGTCGTCGACGACCAGGATGCGTGCTTTGCGCTTCGTGGAATGCGGGGTGGCGAGTTGCATGGCTGCTTGCATCAGAAACCTCTACGGTTTCCGTCCCTCAGGCGCCGGGGTTCGCCGATTGTTCGACGAACCTTCGATGTTTGCGATGGCGTCCAGCTTGGCCTGGGCGTCCGCAAGAGCCTTCTTGAGACGGGTATTATCTTCACTCTCGGCGGTGAGGCGTCGCGTCAGTTGCGCGATCCTATCGTTCGCGGTTCTTTCGGCACCCGTCTGCAGGCGCCGCACATCCGCTTGAAGGGATTGCTGACGCTCGACCTGCTGCAGCTGCAGGAACGCGAGAGCGCGCTCCGCAGGAAGCAGAGTCTCAGGGCTTGCCAGGACTTCACGCAAAAGTCGCTGTGCGACGACAGGATCGGAGCCCGCGTGGCCGGGCGTGGACAGCACCATGGCATAACGCAGAACCCTGCTAGGCGTGGGCGCGACGCTGTAGTCGTTCTGGACAGTGGCGAGTACTTCGGCCTGTTCGGCCGGCGCGCCCCGCGCGACCTTGAGGCAGGTGTCCAGGTACCCCGCGATCAGGCTCGCTTCAGTGGAATGGCGATCGACTGTCGGCGGCGTCTGGACATCGCGCTTGAGCGGCAAGGTTGTGCCGCAGCCGGCGATCAGCAGCGCCCCGCACACGATGCCGGTGGGCAGGAGGTGTCTATGCCGCATGCGCCTGCGTCCGGACGGGATGGGTGACCGACAACACGGGCATGCGGATGCGGAAGTGCGCTCCCGGGTATTCGCCATCGACGATTTCGATGGTGCCGCCGTGGGCGTTGACGAACTCCAGGACCACCGAGAGTCCAATGCCCGTGCCTTTGACCTGGACCCCGGCGGGCGGGCGGCCGGTATAGAAGGCCTCGAATACGCGGGCGCGTTCCTCCGATGGGATGCCGGCGCCGGCGTCAGCGACGTCGATCACGAGTTGTGTGTCCTGTTTCGCGGCATGTAGATAGACAGTGCCGCCCTTGGGCGAATATTTGATGGCATTCGACAGCAGATTTTCGATGATGAGGCGGACCTTGCCGCGATCGGCTCGCAGCGTGAGGTCGTCCACCTTAACCTCCAGCCGCACGCGTTGCGAGACTACCGTGAGTTGCTGGCTTTCGAGTACCTGTTTGACGAGCGGGCGCAGGCGGAATTCCGAAAGATCGAGCCCCACGCTTTCTTTCTGCCAGGCGCTGAAGGAAAGCAGGTTTTCGATGAGCCGGTGCAGCTTGATACCGTTGTCACGCAGGATGGCGACCACCTCGCGCTGGGAGTTGTCCAGGGGTCCGACCGCGCCATCCATGAGCAGTTCCGCGCCCTCGCGGATGTTGGCGAGCGGCGTCTTCAGTTCGTGCGACATGTGGCGCAGGAACCGGTTGCGTTCCTGCGCCAGATCTAGAAGGCGCAGGCGCAGCCATTCGAGCTGGGCGCCCAGACGTTCCAGGTCGCGCGGACCCTGCACTTCGATGGAACGCGAAAAGGTGCCACGGCCGAGTTCGCTGATGGCGCGGTCGATGGCGCGCAGCGGCCGCCCGATGGACAGCGTGAGCGCGAGTATGGCGATGAGCGTCAGCGGCGCGAGCAGCGCGGACTGCCAAAAGAGGCGCCTCTGGGTGCTGGATGTCTGCAGCTGCAGCTCTTCGAGCCGCACGTCGATCTGCCGGTTGCCGCTGGCAGCGATGGCGTTGGCGAGATCGTTGAGGCGGTCAATGCGCACGAGGATGGTGGCGAAAGCCGGACTGCCCGGGGGCGTCACGCCAACGGCGCTCGAGATTTCGTTATGTATGGCAGCGAAGTCTTCGAGGCTCTGGCGCGTGGGCTCCTCGGTAAGCAGCTCCGCGAGCTGCGTGCGTGTGATTGCCAGCCGCTGATCGGTATCGCGGATGGACACGAGCATGTCGACATTGTTGATCACCTGGTAGCGCCGAACCGTGCCGCTCAGCGAGGTGATGTCGGCAAACAGGCTTTGCGACAGGCGGGCGCTTTGCACGCCTTCCTTCACCAGTTCCTGGCTGGTCTTGGCCAGGCTGCGGATCTGGAATGCCGCGTCTACCACGGCCACGAGCAGCGGGCCGGCGATGAACGCAAGCCCCAGCAGCATCAGGCCAGTCAGCGATTTGAGTCTTGGGAAACGCATTCGACGACTAGCTAGTGTGCCCGTTACCAGGGGTCCCGTTGCAGACGTTTTTCCCACTCGAGCGAGGTGCGCACGATGGTGTCGATGTCGTCGAGCCGCGGCTGCCACTTGAGCAGATCGCGAACCTTGTCGCAGCGGGCGATGAGGCTGGGCGGATCACCGGCGCGGCGCGGTTCTTCGCGCACGTCGAGCTTGAGGCCGGCAATCTTCTCGACCGACGAGAGCACCTCGCGAACGCTGTAGCCGTGGCCATAACCGACGTTGGCGACCAGCGACGTGCCGCCGGCGCGAAGGTAATCGAGCGAATTCAGGTGCGCGGTGGCCAGGTCCTCGACGTGAATGTAGTCACGGACCCCGGTGCCGTCGGGCGTCGGGTAGTCGGTGCCGAACACCGACAGATGCCCACGCTTGCCGACCGCGGCCTCGCAGGCAACTTTAACCAGCAGGGTGGCTGCGCGAGTCGACTGGCCGATACGCCCCTGCGGGTCGGATCCGGCCACGTTGAAGTAGCGCAACGCGACGTGGCGCATGGGCGTGACCGCACACACATCGCGCAGCATCCATTCGGACATGAGCTTGGACGTGCCGTAAGCGTTGATCGGCGCGGTGGGCGAGTCTTCCGAGGCGAGCCCGGTGGCGGGCATGCCATAAACGGCGGCGGTGGAAGAGAATACGAAGTGCTTCACGCCCGCCTGCGAAGCCGCTTCCAGCAGCGAGCGGGTGGCACAGGTGTTGTTGCCGTAGTACTTGAGCGGGTTGGCAACCGACTCTGGAACGATAGTGTGCGCGGCGAAGTGGATGATGGTGCCCACGCGATGTTCGGCGAGCAATTGGTCGACAAGGCGGCGATCGCCGACATTGCCGACAACCAGCGGCACGTCGCGTACGGCCTGGCGAAAGCCAGTGGATAGATCGTCCAGCACCACCACGCGTTCGCCGCGCGCGACCAGCTGCAACACGGTATGGCTGCCAATGTATCCGGCGCCGCCAGTGACCAGAACCGTTGAATTCGAAGACATATCGGTGAGATCCCACCCAATTGCTGGACAAGAGTTTTAGGGCACGGGATTTTACATTAATGTGCGCGAGTGGCTGTGACGCATTCTGCACCCGCGCCGTTCGATGCACTCGACCCGGGCGCCGTATTCGCTGCGGCCGAAAGCATCGGCCTGCAACCGTCCGGGCGCCTGTTCGCGCTCAACAGCTACGAGAACCGCGTCTATCAACTGGGTGACGACGACGGTGCCCTGTGGGTGCTCAAGTTCTACCGCCCGGCGCGCTGGAGCGATGCGCAGATCGGCGAGGAACACGAATTCACCCTCGAACTCACCGCTGCCGAGCTGCCCGTCGCCGCCCCCATCGAGCGCGATGGCGAGAGCCTGTTCGTGCATGAGCGCCTGCGGTTTGCCGCGTTTCCTTACCTCGCCGGACGCGCGCCGGAACTCGACGACAACGCCACGCTCACCTTGCTAGGCCGCACGCTTGCGCGCATCCACGCCATCGGCAATCGCGCGCCTTTCCGTCATCGCCCGGCGCTCACGCTGGACCGGCTGGGCGTGAATGCGCGTTCCACCGTGCAGCGCAGCGGCTTCGTCCCTGCGGCGCTCGAGGAACAATATGCGCGCGTCAGCGAGCAGGTCATCGGCCGAATCCGACAGAGCCTGGACAACTTCGGACCCTTGCCGCGATTGCGCATCCACGGGGATTGCCACGCCGGCAACATCTTGTGGCGCGAGAACGGTCCGCTGTTCGTGGATCTGGACGACTGCATGTCCGGGCCTCGCATCCAGGACTTGTGGATGTTCCTGTCGGGTGACGCGGCCAGTCAACAGTCGGCATGGGCGGCGATCATGGAAGGCTACGAGTTGTTTGGAGAGTTCGATTTCGCCGAGCTCACGCTGGTCGAACCACTGCGGTCGCTGCGCATCCTGCATCACGCATCGTGGATCGCCAGCCGATGGGATGATCCGGCGTTTCCGCGTGCATTTCCGTGGTTTGGCGATGCGCGCTTCTGGGAGCGGCACATCGCCGACCTGTTCGAGCAGCTTTCGGCAATGGACGACCCACCCATCCTATCGAGATGACCGGTAGTATTGGCCGCGGAGGGTTCCTGATGCTCAAGACCAGTCATCGTGCCGTTGCGTTCGTCGCATTGGCCTTCGCCTGCATGCTTACAGCTTGTGATGACGCGCCACCCGAAGGGCAGCAGAGCGCGCCCGCGGCCGAACAAAAGGCGCGACCGCAGGAAGTGGCCAGCGTCGGGAAGGATATGGTCGCCGCGGTGTCCTCCGGCAAGAGCGCCAGCGTCATTGGCGTCCACTTCGCGCTGCGCGCACCACCGACGGTAGACAAGGCGCTGCCTGTGGATGTCACCATCGTGCCGCATCGCAAATTCTCACTGGTGCGCGTGCATTTCGAGAGCCGCGACGGATTGACCATGCCCTCGGGTGGCGTTTTCGGTCCCACCTCCGATGTCGCAAGCGAAAAGGCGTTGTCCCACCAGCTGGTGCTGTTTCCGACAAAGGAAGGTATTTTCATGGTGACGGCCAGCGTCGAAACCGAAAGTGAAGAAGGCAATGTCACGCGCGTCTTCTCGATTCCGGTGATCGTTTCCGCCGAACCGACGCCTGTGGCACCGGCCGCGCCGGCAACCGCTGCGGAAAACCCCGCCGCTGGAAGCTAGCGCAACCTCAAAACCGGGAGGCGCTTCACGCGTGTACTGCCGGTCCGGACATATCATGCAATTTGGTCTGCGATTGCATTGTTATGTCAAAACCCGCCGAGGGCACTCCCACCGACGAGAGCTCTGATTCCACCGCTGCCCCCGCAGGGGGTGGTGCCGCCGTGGCATCGGGCGGTCGTATGGATATGAGCGATTTCTCCACGCGGCGCCTGCATCCCCTGTTGCAGGCCCAGCTGCGGGAATTGCGCGCACGAGTCACGGGCGGGCGCATCAGTGCGCATGAACTGCTGGAGATGCTCAGCCGTTACTACGACACGGTGGACGACGAGCGTCGCGCGATGGTGCGATCGATGCAGCTGATGTCGGACGATGCGCGATCGCTCGGCGTCGAGATCGCCGAACAAGGCGCCGCGCAGCTGCAGGTCATTCTCGATCACATCAAGGACGTGGTGATCACCGCCAATTCCGAAGGTGTCATCGATCGCGCCAACCCCATGACCGAGCGCGTATTCTCCTATCCTGCGGCTGAGTTGTTAGGGCAACGCATCGACGTGCTCGTGCCGGGCATTGCGCTGGAGGGCTCGATCACCGCGGGCCTCGCCAGGCTCACTGAATCGAGCGACACGTTCCGCGGCATGCGCGTGAGTCCCGAAGTGACTGCCCGCCGCAGCGACGGCACGCCATTCCTGGCGGAAATCGCGGTGAGCCGCGCGCGATCGGGTCGCGGCGAAGTCTTCGTCATCTGCCTGCGCGACATCTCCGAACGGGCCAGCACGCAGGAAGCACTGCGCGACAGCGAGGCACGTTATCGCTCGCTGGTGGACAACGCGCCGGAGGCCATTGCCGTCATCGACCCGGATTCGCAGAGATTCATCGAGGGGAACGAACCCGCGTTGCGCCTGTTCAAGATGACGCGTGATCAATTGCTGGCGGTGCAGCTGGACGCGGTCAGCGCCGAAATGCAGCCCGACGGCCAGCCCGCGATAGCGCCGCGCCAGCACTTGCGGCTGGCGGCGTCCGGCGAATCGCAGGTGTTCGAGTGGATTCATCGCGATTCCACCGGCCGCGACATTCCCTGCGAAGTCCGCCTGGCGCAATTGCAGGGTGGATCAAAACCGCTGGTGCGGGCCAACATCACCGACATCTCCGAACGCAAGCGCGCCGAGATCATCATGGAGAACGAGCGCGCATTCTTTGCGCTGCTCGCGTCCAACGCCGGCTTGCCCGCGGTGCTCGATGTCATCTCCGCGCTCGTGCAGGCTGTCTACCCGCGCTGCCGCTGCACGATCTCCGTGCTCGCGCCCGACGGAAGCTGCTTCACCTTGACCATCGCCCGCCATCTGCCACCGATGCTGGCGGCGGTCCTCGAGCGAACACCCATAGAGCCGCGCCGCGGATCGTGCGCTGCCGCTGTCTATTCGGCCTGCGACATATTCGTGGCCGATGTGGCCAACGATGCGCACTGGGCCGACCGCCGGCAGGTGGTGCTCGATTCCGGATATCGCGCCGTCTGGTCGATGCCCATCAAGGGCGCCAGCGGCAAGTTGCTGGGAGCGGTCGCCATCTACCGGCCCGAGCCGGGTCTGCCGGACTCGCGCGAACAGGTGTTGCAATCACATGCCACGCGTCTCGCGGCGCTCG
>DASTTJ010000009.1:0-20934 GCA_035760205.1 Steroidobacteraceae bacterium
GTATGCAAAAAGATACTGGCAACGAATTCCTTCACCGCCTCGGCCCGCTTCTGTTGAGCGACCGCGAGCCGGGCCTGCCAGGCAGCCGCGCCGGCACCGCCGAGGACCGCCAGCAACACGGCGCTCGAGGTGCCTAGCGCAATCAGGTTTCGGCGGATGAACTTCCGGGCGCGATACCAGCGGCTGTCGGGTTGTGCCAAGACCGGGCGTGCACCAAGGTAACGCTCGATGTCGTCCAACAGCGCGTGGACTGTCGGGTAGCGATCCGCCGGCTTCTTCTTCAATGCCTTGAGGACGACGGTATCGAGATCGCCACGCAGCGCGCGGCGCCACGGCGCATTCGCGACCGCGCTTGGGGCGGGCGACTCCGCTTGCACGATAGCGTCTTCCAGGGCGCCGCGAGAGTCGCGCTGCAATTTGTATGGGCGGTGGCCACTCAGCAGTTCGTAGAGGATCACCCCCAGCGAATAGACGTCCGAGGCTGTCGTGAGCGGCTCGCCGAGGATTTGTTCCGGCGATGCATAGTCCGGAGTCAGCGCGCGACCGGACATCTCGGTGAAGCGCGTTTCTTTGGCCTGGCCGTCGTCCAGTAGTTTGGCGATACCGAAATCCAGAAGCCGCGCCAGTCCATCGGCGCTGACGAGAATGTTCGCCGGCTTCAGGTCGCGATGCACGACCAGCTTGCCGTGTGCGTATGCGACAGCATTGGCGACTTGCGTAAACAGCTCGAGTCTTGCGCGCAATGCGAGCTGCTGCTCCTGGCAGTACACATCGATGCGACGGCCTTCCACGTACTCGATGGCCAGGTAGGGTTGGCCATCCGCAGTGAGACCAGCGTCGTACAGGTGCGCAATGTTCGAGTGACTGAGGGTGGCGAGAATTTCCCGCTCGCGCGCCATGCGTTCGGCGAGTCCCGCGCGTTTCCAGGCGCCGTGCGGCAATTTCAACGCAACCGGTCGATTGATGAGGCCATCGGTGCGTTCCGCCAGCCACACCACACCCATTCCGCCGCTGCCGAGCTCGCGCACCAATCGATACGGTCCGATTTCCTGGCCCGGTTGTTCAGCGCGCGCGGGAGCACCCACCAGATCGCCCGGATCGAGCTCGACCTTCGGCAAGGTGTGCATGAACTCACCGGTTTCGATCAGGCCGCTTCGGGAGAGAATCTCACGCAGACGCGGCTTCAGGCCCTCAAACTCCGGCGCCAGCCCGTTGAGCCAATGCGGTAGTTGGGTGGCAGGCTGCTCGAGCGCCTCGTCGAGCAGGCGATTCAAAGTCGCCCAGGTTTTCGCATCGATCTGGAACTTCTGCATGAGAGCGCTCCCGAAAAAAAATGCGTCAACCGGGCATTAGCGGAATCCGGCGCAATAACCGGACAACCGACGGTGGATTATTTGAGCGCGTCCGCCAGCAGCAAACGTGCCTTTTGCCAGTCACGTCGCACTGTACGGTCGTTGACGCCGAGGACGATGGCAATCTCAGCTTCGGTCATGCCTGCGAAGTAGCGCATTTCGACCACCTGAACCAGGCGTGCATCGTGTTGCGCCAGTTCCTCGAGCGCTTCGTGAACTTTCAGGATTTCACGTTCGCCGGCACCTTGGGCATCGCCGATCTGCGAATTGAGAGTCACGTGCACTGCGGCGCCACCGCGCCGCTGGGCGAGCTTTTCGCGCACGAAATCGACGATGACCGAGCGCATTACGTGACTTGCATAACGCAGAAAATGTTGTCGATCGCCGATGAGCAGGCGACCGGCATCGGCAAAGCGTAGATATGCCTCGTGCACCAGCGAAGTGGTATCTAGCAAAGTGTTCCGGTGGCCCTTGCGCAGCCGCGCCCGCGCGAGTCCGCGCAGTTCCGCGTAAGTGGCATCGAATACGAATCGCAATGCCGCTTCGTCGCCGTCCTGCGCGCGATGAATAAGATCAGTCAGGGATTCGACTTCGCTCATGGCAATCCATTGCGCAGCTGCGGTTCAGCGACCGGTGCCGCGGTCGTGGCGCCACAGCACTTCGGAACCGTGCTCATGGCGTGCGAGCACGCGCGCAATCACGAATAGCAGATCGGAAAGCCGGTTCAGGTATTTCGGCACTTCCGCGTTGACCTGCTCGGACGCCGCCAGCGTCCACACGCAACGCTCCGCGCGCCGCACGATGGTTCGCGCCAGGTGACAGTGGGCAGCGCCAGAGCCGCCGCCTGGCAGAATGAAATCCTTGAGCGGCGGCAGCGGATCGTTGAAGCGGTCCAGCACCTGCTCGAGCTGCGCGATCTGCTCAGCCTTGATGACCTGGGTGTCGGGGATACACAGCTCTCCGCCCAGATCGAACAGGTCGTGCTGGACTTCGGTGAGGCAGCGGGCCACCTCGGCGGGCAGGCCGGAGACGCTGAGGATCACGCCGATGGCGCTGTTCGCCTCGTCGACCGTGCCGTATGCCTCCACACGGGTGTGATCCTTGCGAACCCGGGTGCCGTCGCCGAGGCCGGTGGTGCCATCGTCGCCTGTGCGTGTGTAGATCTTGCTCAAGCGATTGCCCATACCGGCCTCCGAAGCCTTCTTCGAGACGACTACTCGAAGCTGTAGCGTACTCCAATGGTGTACGACGGGCCCTCGGTGCGATAACCCTGGGCGTAGGCGTACTCCTCGTCGAAGATGTTCTCAAAACGCCCCTGCAGTGTGATCGCGCCGTTCATGCGATATCGCAGCGTGGCGTTGACCAGGGCGTAGGAATCGAGCGTCACGTTGGTGGGGAACCCGAAATCCTTGCGATCGCCGAACGCCGCGATATCCACACCGACATCGAAAGCCCCGACATCGCGATTCACCGCCAGCATCAACGACTCGCGCGAGCGCCGCAGCAGGCGCTGGTCGTTGGTTTCATCGCGCGGATCCTGCAGCGTGAGTTCGGCGCGCGCGCGCCAGCCCTCGCTCGCGAAGTGGTAACCCAGCTCGACGCCCTTGATGCGCGCGCGTTCGACGTTCTGGTTCTGACCTTCGAAGGTATTGAAGTCGATGATCACGTAGTCGATCAGATCCTCGATTCGGTTGTCGAACGCAGACAGCGACAGCTGGTGACGGTCGCCTAACTTCTGGCGAACCGAGAGCTCCATCTGTTGCGAAACCTCAGGTTCGAGGGCTGGATTGCCGCCGTAGCCGAATCGGTCAGTGCTGTCGGGCGCGCGGAATGCGGTGCCGCCCGAAAGCGTGACGCGCGTGCCCGGGCCGAATGCGGCGCCGAACTCGGCGTTCCAGGTGAGCTCGCCGCCGAAGGTTTCGTGGTCCACGTGACCCAGCGCGAGGCGCGAGGAAAGCCGGCCGATGTCGAACTGATCCTGCACGAACGCCTGGGTGACCAGCGTGTCTTCGTCGAACACCGTGCCGAAGGACTGTGCCCGTGTGTTTTCGTCGCTGCGCTGCAGGCCGAAACTGATTGCATGCGCGCCGATGGATGCCAGGTCCAACTGCACATCGACGTTGGTGCGTGCGGTGCGCGCGTAGTCGAACTCGTCCGGGCCGAAACCCGCCTGCAACTGTTCGATGTCGTCGAGCGCGTGGCTCAGGGTGGCGCGAATGCCGAAGCCGTTCTCGCGCCGGTAATCACCTTCGAAGGAGTACACACTGTTCTCGAAGTCTTGCGAGGCAGCCGCGTACGGCGGATTCGAAAAAGTCTGCGATGAGTATTCGGTGCGGCCGGCGGTGTGCCAGCCGCGCGCGCGCAGGGTCAGCGCGTCCGTCACATCGTATTCGAACGAGGCGCGGCCGGTGACATTGCGATAGCCGCGATCGAGATCATCGTTGACAAATGTGGGCATCCCGTCGCTTTCCGCATAGCTGCCGCCAAAGCCGCCCCGCGCCTGCTCGCCGGCCAGAGCGATATCGCCAAACATCTGCTGGGTATTGTTGCTGCCGAATGAGGCTCCCGCGCTGCCGCCATCTTTTGCCGCGCCGCGCGTGAACAACTGCACCACGCCGCCGATGGCATCGGTTCCGTACAACGAAGAGCGCGGACCCTTGACGACTTCGATGCGCTCGAGCGACTCGGGCGCGATGTTCTGCAGCGCGGCGCCACCGATGGTGCCGGGATTGATACGCACGCCATCGACGAGCACCACGGTGTGATTGCTCTCGGTGCCGCGCGTGAACAGCGAGGTCGTTTGTCCGGGGCCGCCGTTGCGCGCGATCTCGAGGCCGGCGTGCGTCTGCAGCAGCTCGCTGACGTCGGTGGCAAGCGAACGTTCGATGTCATCGCGCGAGATGACGATGACCGGCGCGCCGACGGCGTCGAGCGTCACCGGTGTGCGCGTCGCGGTGACGACGGTTTCGTCGAGGTTGTCCTGCGCAAATGCCACGGAGGAAACAACCGATGAAACGAGAGTGGCAGCGACGGCAAGCGCCGCTGGCGAATGACGGAAATTACGATTCATGAACAATGCCTTTCCATGCACGCCCGCATGGCCGAATGCGTGAACACCCAGGAGGCAGGCAAAATTGGAAGGGCCGACGGCCGTCCCGATGCCCGCCGCATCACTGGGAAACTACCGATCGGCCGGTCTCCGGACTCTCGAACTTAGAACGTCCTGTTCTAACGCGTCGCCTTCCCAAGCCATACGGCCCAGTGGCATTTGACGAGTTTTAATTCGATTACCGTTGCGGGGGCAGTGCTGGAATTGCCGTCTTTGGCGACTCACCAGCTTCCCGTAACCTTTCGGCGGGGCGCACTCTAGCGATATTCGGCGCGAATTGACAGTTCCGGCGCGGCTGCCGCAGGCTTCGACCGCCATGCGAACCCCAGAAATGTCGAATGAACTCAATGCGGCGCTCGACGCCGCGCGCGTTGCCGCCGAAGTGATCCGCGGCTTCTACCAACGCAACGTGAAGATTGAAGTGAAGGCGGACAAGACGCCGGTCACCGAGGCCGACGTGCGCTCCGAAGAGGCCATTCGCGAGTTGCTCACCAAACGTTTTCCCTCGTATGGTTTCTACGGCGAGGAGACCGGCAAGTCCGACATGAACGCGGAAAGTGTCTGGCTGGTCGATCCCATCGATGGCACCAAGTCGTTCGTGCGTGAGTGCCCGTTTTTTTCCACGCAGATCGCACTGATGCGTGGTGGCAAGTTCGTGTTGGGTGTGTCGATGGCGCCGGCGTACGACGAGCTGGCGTGGGCCGAACGCGGCAAAGGCGCATTTCTCAACGGCAAGCAGATCTGCGTAAGCAAAGTGAGTGCGCTGGACGCTGCCATCGTGTCCACCGGGAATCTCAAGACGCTGGCCTCATCACCGGCGTGGGCTCGCTTCGGTGGCCTGCTGGGGCGTATCAGCCGCATCCGCGGGTATGGCGATTTCGTGCATTACCACCTGTTGGCGCGCAGCGCTCTCGACGTGGTGATCGAGTCGGACGTGAACATTCTTGACATCGCGGCGCTGACCGTGATCGTGGAGGAGGCGGGCGGCAGGTTCACGGATCTAAAGGGTGGGGCGGTGGGTCTGGACACCACGACGGTGCTCGCCACCAACGGTCCGCTGCACGACACTATTCTGGAAACTGTGCGCTTCGGAGACTGAAAGTTGTCGGTATTCCTGCGCTGGGGAATTTTCGGAATCCTGGCTGTCGCCGCGCTGGTGTATGCCTACAACGCCAGCAAGCGCATGGCCGAGAAGCACACGGCGCGCGATGCGCCCGCGGCGGTCTTGACGCCGCCGACGGAGTCGCGAGAGGCCGAAGCCGTGCCCGAGCCCGAGCGCCAAGTCGCGTCAGCCCCCGCGTCCACGCCGCCGCATTGCAAGGCTGAACTCGTGGTCGCGCAGCGCGCGCTCGAAGCTCGGCGTCAGGGCGATCCGCTTGACCGCCTCCTGCGCATCCAGGAGATTGCCTGGCAGGAGCCGCCTGCGCGACGTCGGCGTCTCGAAGAAGTGGCAACGCGCTGGTACCAATTCGAGGGCGAAGAGCCCATCCCGGAAGCCTTGAGCATCAGGGTCATCAGCGACTGCGTGCACTTCAGTCCGGCGCCATGAATCGCTGCTGACCGACGCGCGCTTCCAGATAGCGGAGGCCATACAGCCGTTCGAGATGACTGGCGCTGAGCGCCGCGCAGCCGACCAGTTCTGGAACTCCCTTTCCACTCAGCAGGCAGACCCGGTCCGCGAAACGCAACGCAAGATTGGGTTCGTGCAGGCTGGCGATGACCGCAGCGCCGCCCTGCGTGAGGCGCCGCAGGTTGTCGAGGATGCCGAGCTGTTGCGCCGGGTCCAGGTGGTTGGTGGGTTCGTCCAGGAGGTAGATAGACGGTGCCTGCACGAGCAGGCGTGCAATGGCGGCACGGCGCTGTTCGCCGCCCGAAAGCGTGCCGAGCTCGCGTCCCGCGCAGGGCCCAAGACCCACATCGGCGAGTGCACGCGCCACGCGTTGCGAATCGGCGGCGCCCGCGGCCTCCCAGAAGCCGAGGTGCGCGAAACGGCCGAGCAGGACGTTCTCTCCCACCGATCCCTGCGGGGGCGCATCGGGGTCCTGGGGCAGATACCCCAGCCGCATGGCGATTTCACGCCGGTCGATTGCCTTGATGTCGCGGCCGTCGATCCGCACCACGCCGGCCGATGGCGCGCGCAAGCCCGCCAGCGTGCGCAACAGCAGCGACTTACCCGCACCGTTGCCGCCGAGCAGAGCAACGAATTCTCCAGCGACGATCGAGCAGTCGAAGGAGTCGATGAGTACGCGGCCCGGCACGGCGACGCGCAGCTGCTCGGTTTCGAGCAAAGTGGCGCTCACTTTCGCTTCCAGCGGATTTCGAGGGCGGTACCTTCGCCCACGACGACTTCGTCGAGCGACACCGGCATTGCAAAGGTGCTCGCGTTGGTCGCATAACGCCCGGCCATGACTTCGGCGTGTGACTGCGGATATCGGGGCTCGAGGTCCGGCTCGGCGTAACCGCTGGGGTAGAGCGGTGCCAGTGACCGTGGATCGTACTTGTCGGTTGCGCCGAGCGTATGCAGGATTTCGTGGGCGATGACCACATTGTTGGTGCGGGTCATCCCGGCGTCCGCGAACGCATGCACCACGCCCACGAGACCTTTCTGCATGCCTACCGAATGCGGTACCGCCTGCGAGAAGGACGGGTCGTGGTAACGCACAAAGATGCGGATCTGCGGCGGTGGAAGCCCCGAGGCGCGCGACGCGCGGCGCGCATAGAGGCGCAACTTCAGGCTCCACCACATGTTCTGCAGGATGTTGGCGCCGGCGCTGCGATCGGGTGGCGGCTCTTCAACGGGTGGATACAGAGTGACGCTCACGGGGCGCGTTATGCCGACGCCGTGGTGTTTCGCCTCGTCATTCAGGAATAGCTCGATGTCGGCGATCCGATCTTTCGACAGCCGGACGATGTAGTCGCGGACGACTTCACTGCCGGCGTCATCGACCGGAAAGACGCCGATGTACAGCGTTTCGTCCCAGTCGGTGGTGCTGAGCTTGTCGTACCAGTTGGAATATGCGGCTACGCCCAGGACCAGCAGCAGGATCGCGATGCGAACATTGCGCCACACGCTGCAGCCACGCCTACGGCTGCAGCCGGGTCGCGGACCACGGACCGGCACGAAATCCCGCGCCGGCGGTAGTTAGTGATCGGGTCCACCGGGCGCGTTCATGAATGCGCGCGCCACCCTCGACCCACAGCTCGACCGCGTCGGCCCAGACGTAGTAGCCGCCCCAGAAGGCCGGCCGCGGAATGTCCGCACCTGGAGAGTCGTTGATGTTGCCAGGTGTGGGTTCGGGCACGCCGAATCGGGCGGCCGCGGCGCGCATCGCCGCGGTGAGCTGCTCTCTCGCCCGCAACGGCTGACTCTGGGCGCTCGCCCAGGCGCCTATGCGTCTCTGCCAGTTGCGAGATGCAAAATAGGTATCGCTCTCGGACTCCGGCGCTCTCACCACGACTCCCTCGAGGCGGAGCTGGCGGTACGCGTGGTCCCAGTGGAACACCAGCGCGGCGCGGGCATTCTCCGCAAGCTCCCGGCCCTTGCGCGAGTCGAAATTGGTGACGAAGGACACGCGGCCCAGTTCGACGTCGAATTCCTTGCACAGCACGACGCGCGCCGATGGCTGGCCCGACGCGGTCGAGGTGGCGAGCACCATGGCGTCGGGATTCGGCTGCTGGCGGGCGGCCATGGCGGTGGCAAGCCAGGAGCTGGCCAGCGCCATCGGTTCGGCCGGGAGGGGATCGGGCAGCAGGTCGTTGAAGAGTTCCATGGCCGATATGTTATCCGTGACGCGGTAGCCTTGCAGTCGTGCTTCGCAGCCGATAAAAGCTAGACCAGACTTAACGTTACAAGGTGATTCATGACCTCGCTCGACGACCTCCGCCGCAGGATCAACGAACTCGATCGTCAGATCCTCGAGCTGGTCGGCAAACGCCAGGAGACCAGCCGCGAAGTGGCGCGCGCCAAGCGCTCCACCGGCCATGCGACCCGCGACTACAACCGCGAGCGCGAGGTATTGCTGGCGGCGCGCGAGGCCGGCAAGCAGTACGGGGTGTCACCGCAGGTGGCGGAGAACATCCTGCGCCTGCTGATCCGCTCGTCACTAACTACGCAGGAGCAGGCGAGCGTCGCGGCGCAGGGGGCGGGCAGTGGTCGCACGGCGCTGGTCATTGGTGGCGCGGGCAAGATGGGCCGCTGGTTCGCCGAGTTCATGGCTTCGCAAGGCTTCGCCGTGGAGATCGCCGATCCCATCGGCGCGCCGCCGGGGTTCACGCACATTGCGGACTGGCGCGAATCCGATCTCAAACACGATTTCATCGTCATCGCCACGCCACTCGGCATCACCGACAAGATCCTGCGCGAGCTGGCCATGCGCCGGCCCAAGGGCGTGATCTTCGACGTGGGATCGCTAAAGTCGCCGTTGCGCGCCGGGCTGAACGCCCTCAAGTCGCACGGCTGCCGAGTGACCTCGCTGCATCCGATGTTCGGTCCCGATACCGAACTGCTCTCGGGCCAGCACGTCATCTTCATCGAGGCGGGTTCCACCGAGGCGACCGCCGCGGCTCGCGAATTGTTTGCCTCCACGATGGTCGAGCAGGTAGTGATGTCGCTCGACGAGCACGACCGGCTCATCGCCTATGTGCTGGGGCTGTCGCACGCACTCAACATCGCCTTCTTCACCGCACTGGCCGAAAGTGGCGAGGCCGCGCCGCGGCTTGCCAAGCTATCCTCGACCACGTTCGATTCACAGCTCGACGTGGCCTCGCGCGTGGCGCAGGAGAGCCCGGAATTGTATTACGAGATCCAGAGCCTCAACGACTATGGCGCCGAGTCACTGGAAGCGTTGTCGCTGGCAGTCGAGCGGCTGCGAACCGCGGTGATTTCGCAGGATTTCGAATCGTTCGCGACGCTCATGCGGCGCGGGCGCGAATATCTCGAAGACCGGCGTTCAGTCGCCGAGCGGCGTGCGTAAGCTTGAGCTCGCGCGATCCTCACGCGGGCTCCGAAGATGAACTGCGTGAGCGACTTCGCTTGCTCACCGAAGAGGTGGCTCGCAACGAGCTGCTTCTGCGCAAAACGCAGGCCCGCGAGATCGAACTGTTGCGCGCGCACTCGCTGGGCGAACTCTTCGACCGGATCGTCTCCGGGTTGCGTGATGCCTATGCGCTCGACCTGGTCACCTTGTCGCTGTTCGATCCCCAGCACGAGCTGCGGCATCTTTCCGGCAATGAAAACCTGTCGAGTACGGTCATCGACGAAGTCCGTTTCATCGACGCCGTGTCGCCGCTTGCGCCGCAGCTGGCGCAGTTCGACCGGCCCTGGCTGGGCCGTTATGACTCGGTCGATCACCAGCTTCTGGTCTCGCCGGCGTTGAAGCAGGGGAGCTTGGCGCTGATTCCGCTGCCGCGCGACAACCGCGCCATCGGCGTGATCGCGTTCGCCAGCCGCGATCCGAACCGATTCACCGGGGATCTGGCCGCGGACTTCCTCGCGCACCTGGGCGTCATCGTCGCCATCAGCCTCGAAAACGCGGTAAATCGCGCGCGACTGGTGCGCAGCGGCGTCACCGATTTCCTCACCGGTTGGCACAACCGCCGCTATTTCCACAACCGTCTGCGCGAAGAGCTCGCACGCTCGGAGCGCACGGGCAAGACGCTTTCCTGTCTCATGATCGACGTCGACAACTTCAAGGAGATCAACGATCGTTTCGGCCACCTGGCTGGCGACGAGGCGCTCAAGGAGGTGGCGAGGCGCGCCGAGGCTGAGATCCGCGCCGGTGACACTGGTGCGCGTTTTGGCGGCGACGAGTTTGCGATTCTGCTGGCCGGCGCGGAGATCGCGCATGCGCTCAAGCTCGCCGAGCGCATTCACCATGGCGTTGGCTCGACGCCGGTGCGTGTGCATGGTGGCGCCCACGTGACCGTGACTCTGTCCGTCGGGCTGGCCACCGCGCGGCCGCAGCCGCGCTCGCACGACTACAAGGCGCTCGCGGAGCGGCTCATCGCCGAGGCGGACGCTGCGCTATACCGCGCCAAGGCCGCTGGACGAAACCGGGTCGAGATGTCGACCCATGTCATCGGCTGACCATTCCCGCATTCCTCTGGCAGCATTCCTCAGGCCGATTTTCTCAAGTGGCGCGCGGCCCTTCGAGCCGCCGCAGCAGCACCAGGAACATCGGCACGCCTAACAAGGCCATGATGGCCCCCACCGGCAACTGGCGCGGTGCTGCCGCGGTGCGCGCCACCAGGTCGGCGGCAGCTAACAAGGTGCCGCCGGCGAGCGCCGCCGCCGGCACCACCACGCGATGCGCCGCCGTTGCGAATGCGAGCCGCACCAGGTGGGGGATCACCAGGCCGATGAACCCTATGGTGCCACCCTGTATCACCGCTCCCGCGGTCAGCAGCCCGGCCAACACCACGATGACCACCCGCCATCGAGGCAGGTCGAGCCCGAGGCTTTGCGCCGTCGTCTCGCCGGTCGCAAGGACGTCGAGAGGACGGGCGATCAGCGTCACCAGCAGCGTGGCTAACAAAGCCGCGGCCAGCATCACCCACGGGTGCGCAGCCCAGCCGAGATCTCCGGCCAGCCAGAACATCATTCCGCGCAACTGGCCGTTGTCGGCGAGCACCAGTACCAGCGTCACCAGTGCTCCGCAGGCGCTCGCGACCACTACGCCGGTGAGCAGGACGCGCACCGTGGCACCGCCACGCGCCAGTGCCAGCACGAGAAACGTGGCCGCCATGGCGCCGACGGCCGCCGAACACTGCACGACCCACAGCGACGCGCCGAGCAGCAGCGCAAACAAGGCACCGACGGACGACCCGCCGGAGACTCCGAGAACATATGAATCGGCGAGCGGGTTGCGGAACAGGGCCTGCAGCAGCACTCCCGCGAGCGCCAGCAAGGCACCGATGGTGAACGCGGACAGGAGGCGCGGCGCGCGCAGTTCCAGCACCACGGTCCGGGCGGGTTCGGCAGGATCGCCGAGCAATGCGGCGACGGCCGGACGCACGCCGATGTCGGTGGAACCCGCGACCAGCGCGAGGCCGGCGACGACAGCCGCGAGGCCGAACAGCAAGGCGAGCAGCAGGGTGGTGGATGGGCGCGAAGACACGCGGCATTGTCCTTCAAAAACTCTCACCTTGTTCGGCCGCGTGGCACCCGGTAAAACATGCGACATGAGCGACTGGATCGATTCGCAAGGATATCGGGCCAATGTCGGCATCGTCCTGATGCGCGACAACGGCGAGGTATTCCTTGGGCAGCGCACCGGCGCTCGCGGCTGGCAGTTTCCGCAAGGTGGCGTGCGCCAGGATGAGCCCATTGAAGACGCGCTGTATCGTGAGCTCGAGGAAGAGATAGGGCTCATGCGTCAGCACGTGCGGCTCGTGGCATCGACTTCCGACTGGATCCGTTATCGCCTGCCGAAACGCTACGTGCGTCGCGGGCGTGGCCCAACGTGCATCGGCCAGAAGCAGCGCTGGTTCCTGCTGCAGCTTGCGGTACCCGAAGACTCGGCCGCGTTCACATTTACGAACACGAGCGAACCGGAATTCGATGGATGGCGTTGGGCAAACTACTGGGAGCCAGTGCGTGAAGTCATCTACTTCAAGCGGCCGGTATACGTGCGCATGCTGACGGAACTGGCGCCGAGCGCATTCCCGGGCGGGCCGCCGCCCTTGCCCGAGTGGTGGCAGTCGGAAATCGCCGCGACCGTGGAAGAATAGACGCGATGCCCGGCCTGCCTCCCAAACTCGTCGTCACGACGTACGCACCCACGCGCCGATGGATCACGATCGTGGTGTTGGTGCTCATCGTGGCCGCGGGGGTCTATGGAATGTTCGAGTTCGGCCGCTACCGTGCCGGCTACGATGTCGTTGCCGGGCTTCGGGAGCGCTCCGAGCTCCACGGAGAAATCGCCGTTCAGGAGGCCACGATCTCCGGATTGCGCGCCAAAGTGGCGCAGCTGGAATCGTCCACCGTAGGGCAGACCCGGGAGCGTGAAGAGGTGCAGCGCACGATCGGCGACCTGCAGGCCCAGGTGGCCCGTGCGAACCAGGAACTGGCCTTTTTCCGGGGGATCGTCACCCAAAATGCGAACTCTGCCGAGGTAAAAATTCAGCAGGCGCGTATGGTGGCAACGGCCACGGCAAACAAGTTTCGAATCCGCGTGACCCTGGTCCAGCCCATGAAGCCGGATACGGTGGTGAGCGGCGTCGTTGTCTTGTCGGTCGACGGTGAAGTCGATGGCAAGCCCGGGCGTGCGGATTTCGCGACACTGTCGGGGGGCAAGCGGCGTGAGATAGCCTTCACCTTTCGATATCTCGAGAACATTGACGAGGAAATCACCATGCCTCCGGGCATGAAACCCGAACAGCTACTGGTCGAAGTTCGATCCAATCGCCGCGGGTCCGCGCCGGTACAGCAGTCGTATGTGTGGAGTGTCGATCCGCAATGAGCGGAGCGATCGGGAGAGGGTAATGTTCGGTCGTCGCAAACAGTCATCCACACGCATCGATACGCTTCTCGGCAAGACCGCCACGCTCAACGGCGACCTGGAATTTTCCGGTGGCCTGCATCTCGACGGTCGTGTCAACGGCAATGTGCGCAGCAATGCCACCGATGGCGGCGCCCTTTCGGTCAGCGAAAGCGGCGTCATCGAGGGCAACGTCGAAGTGACGAATATCGTCATGAACGGCACGGTGAACGGCGACATGCACGCGCGCGATCGCCTGGTTCTGGGTGGCTCGGCCCGCGTCAACGGCAATGTTCACTACGGTGTCATTGAAATGGCGCCGGGCGCCGTCATAACGGGAAAACTCATACCACTGGGCAAGGAGAGCGCCGCCTCCCCAGAAACGCAGTCCGAGGGCGAGCCACCGGTTGCGGCAGCGAAATCCGGCGCGTAGTGTGCAGGCCATGACCGAAACCGAGACCGAAACCCTCAAATTCACCGATGCCGCTGCCCGCAAGGTTGGCGATCTCATCCGTGGCGAAGGCAATCCCAACCTCAAACTGCGCGTGTTCGTGCAGGGCGGCGGCTGCTCGGGCATGCACTACGGATTCGAATTCGACGAACAGGAACAGGACGGCGACACCTGCGTCGAAAACTTAGGCGTGAAGCTCCTCATCGATCCGATGAGCGTGCAATACCTGACGGGCGCGGAAATCGACTACCGCGAAGGCCTCGACGGGGCGCAGTTCGTCATCCGCAATCCGAACGCGCAAACGACCTGCGGTTGCGGCTCCTCGTTCTCCGCCTGACTCAAGCCCTCTAGACGTACGTGGCGCGGCGCGCTCCGAAGTCCGTCCCCGACGTACTCGCCGCGGTCGATCTCGGTTCCAACAGCTTTCATATGGTGGTCGCGCGTTACACGCACGGCCAGCTGGTAATTCTCGATCGGCTTCGCGAAATGGTGCGGCTCGGCGCCGGCCTCGAAACTGACGGGCGACTCAACAAGGACGTCGCGGCGCGCGCACTGGCGTGCCTCGAGAGATTCGGCCAGCGTCTGCGCGACATGCGGCCTGACAGCGTGCGCGTCGTGGGTACCAACGTGTTCCGGCGTGCGCGCCGCAAAGAGGCCTTCGTCGAACGCGCGCGCGAAGCCATCGGGCATCCCATCGAAATCGTGTCCGGCATCGAAGAGGCGCGCCTCATCTATTCCGGAGTGTCGCACACCATGTCGGCGGGGCCGGGGCGCAGGCTGGTCTGCGACATTGGCGGTGGCAGCACCGAGATCATCATCGGTGAAGGGCTGCAGCCGTTGGAGCTCGAGAGCCTGCAGATCGGCTGTGTGCGACTGAGCGAAGAATTCTTCGCCGACGGCCGGCTTTCGCAGAAGCGCATGCAGCGCGCGCGGGTCGCGGCGCGCCAGGCCATTGAGCCGTACCAGGCTGCATTCCGTCGCCGTGGATTCGACGAGGCCGTGGGCAGCTCGGGCACGGTGCGCGCCATCGGCGACACCATTCGCGAGCTCGATCCGACGGCGGTCGACATCGGCGCCGACGGCCTGGAACGCATCATCCACGAGCTCGGCGGGCTCGAACACATCCGTGATCTGAAACTGAATGCGGTCACGGATGACCGCAAGCTGTCATTCGCCGGTGGTGTGGCAATTCTCGCCGAAGTGTTCGAGCAGCTAGGCATCGAATCCATGCGCGTATCGGACGGAGCGATGCGCGAAGGACTCCTATACGACCTGCTTGGACGTTACACCGACGAAGATGCTCGCGAACGCACGGTGCGCAGCATGCAGGAGCGCTACCACGTGGATCTCGCGCAGTCGGAACGCGTGGAGAATACGGCGGCGGATTTCCTGTCACAGGTGGAGCAGGCCTGGCCGCTTGCGGATCCGGCGATCGAGGAGATCTTGCGCTGGGCCGCACGCCTCCACGAGATCGGGCTGGACGTAGCGCACAGCGGCTATCACCGCCACGGCGCCTATCTGCTGGCGAACGCCGACATGGCGGGCTTCCCGCGCGAGGAGCAGAAACTGCTGGCCATCATGGTGGGCAGTCACCGGCGCAAACCCGCGATCGAGGAAGCTGGCGATCTTGCGGCGCCGTGGGACAAACGCGCTCCGGCGATGACACTGTTGTTGCGGCTGGCGGTGCTCCTGCATCGCGGCCGAAGCAACGTGGCGCTGCCCGCCATCAGGCTCAGCGCGCGTGCCGATTCGCTGGAAATGTGTTTTCCGCCGGAATGGCTCGACGATCACCCGCTCACCGTGGCGGATCTGCAGCAGGAAATCGAGAATCTGAAGAGTGTCGGATTCCGCCTGCGAGTGTTTACCGCAAAGTAGCGCCTTGCCTCAAGGCACGACCACCGGCGCACTGCCGGCAGCGTAGCGCGCCAATAACGCACCCTGGGCATCGCGCGGCGCCTCGTCGCCGCGTTCGCATCGCGAGTAGTGACCATCACGTCCGAGGTTCCATGCTTGCGTGTTGTCGGAGAGGTAGGAATTGAGGTCGCGCACGATGCGGTCGCGATGGGTCTTTTCGCGCACCGGGAAGGCGATTTCCACTCGCCGAAAGAAGTTGCGTTCCATCCAGTCCGCGCTGGCAAGGTACAGCTCGCTGGGGCCGCCATTGCCAAAGAAGAATACGCGCGAGTGTTCGAGGAAACGGCCGACGATCGAGCGCACGCGGATGTTTTCCGAAACACCTGGAATTGCGGGCCGCAGCGCGCACAGGCCGCGCACGATGAGATCGATCTGCACGCCGGCGCGCGAAGCGCGATACAACGCCTCGATCACCTGCGGATCCACCAGCGAATTCATTTTGGCGATGATGCGTCCCGCTTTGCCATTGGCGGCGTGCCGGGCCTCTCGGTCTATCTTTTCCACCATCGCGGCGTGCAAACCGAACGGCGACTGCAGTAGTTTGGTGAGGCGTGGTGTCTGCGTCAGGCTGGTGAGCTGCAGGAACAGCTCGTGCACGTCCTGGCCGATCTGCGGATCGCAGGTGAACAAGCTGTAATCCGTATAACCGCGCGCCGTACGCGGATGATAGTTACCTGTGCCGAGATGACAGTATCGGCGCAATCCATCGGACTCGCGGCGAACCACCATCGACATCTTGCAGTGGGTCTTGAAGCCAACGACCCCGTACATGACGTGTGCGCCCGCTTCCTGCAGGCGATTGGACAGTTCGATGTTCGCTTCTTCGTCGAAGCGAGCACGCAGTTCGACGATCACGGTCACGTCTTTGCCGGAGTGCGCCGCGGTGACCAGCGCATCGACGATGGGTGATTCGTTGCCGGTGCGATACAGCGTCTGCTTGATTGCGAGGACGTGCGGGTCCGCCGCCGCACCACGCAGGAAATCGAGCACCGGACCGAAGGCGTGGAAGGGATGGTGCAGCAATACGTCTTTCTGGCGAATGGTTGCCAGAAGGTCGGTGGAGCCCGCCACGCGCCGTGGCAATCCCGGTGTGAAGATCGGATATTTCAAGTCGGGGCGCTGAACCAGGTCGTAGATGGCATCGAGCCGGTTGAGATTGACAGGCCCTGACACTTCGTAGAAATCCACTTCGTTCAGGGCGAATTGCCGCATCAGGAAAGCGTCGAGGTCCGGCGGGCAATCCCGCGACACTTCAAGCCGTACGGCGGCGCCGTATCGTCGATGAGCGAGTTCGCCTTCGAGCGCGCGACGTAAATCGTCCACTTCTTCGTCATCGACGAACAGGTCGCTGTTGCGGGTCACGCGGAACTGGTAGCAGCCCAGCACTTCCATGCCTGCGAACAGCCTGGCCACGAATTGCTGCACGATGCCGGTCAACAGCACGAAGCGCTTGTGACCGCCCACTTCGGGCAACTCGACTACGCGAGGCAGTGAACGCGGGGCCTGAACGATGGCGAGTCCCGTGTCGCGACCGAATGCGTCCTGGCCGGCGAGGCGCACGATGAAGTTCAAGCTCTTGTTCTGGATGCGCGGAAACGGGCGCGCCGGGTCAAGCGCGAGTGGCGACAGGACGGGTTCGATTTCATGCTCGAAATACTTCTCGAGCCACTGGGCCGTCGCCGCATCCCACGTCGTGCGCGCGAGTAGTTCGATGCCCTGCCGGCGCAAGGCCGGCAGAAGGACTTCATTCAGACAGGTGTACTGGGCGTTCACGAGTCCGCAAGTGCGTTCGTGGATAGCCTGCAGTTGTTCGGTGACGGTCAGGCCATCGGCACCGGGCTGATCCGAGCCGAGCTCAATTCGCTGTTTGAGGCCGGCCACGCGGATCTCGAAGAATTCGTCGAGATTATTCGACGAGATGCACAGGAATTTGAGCCGCTCGAGCAGCGGGACTTTTTCGTCGAGCGCCTGAGCGAGCACACGCCCGTTGAATTCGAGCAGCGACAACTCGCGGTTGATGTAGTGCTCGGCGGAGCGAAGGTCTGGCAGGTCCATGGCGCGACTGGGTTATTTCGCGCTATGAAATCACAGCTCCGGCCGGATTAATGTGACAGTTGGTCTCAGCGCGCGACCAGCGCGGGGCCGGCCGGCAAATCGAGCAGGTTCACGAGGTCTGCCGTGGCAGTCAGAAAACGATCCCGATCTGTATTCGGGATCGGTTCCGCGTCCGGAAGCGGCACAGTCTGCGGATTCTTGTGAACACCGCGGACCCGATATTCATAGTGCAGGTGCGGACCTGTCGCGAGCCCAGTCTTGCCGACGTAGCCGATGACCTGGGCAAGTTCGACCTGCTGGCCGCGGCGCAATTTCGTGGCGAAGCGTGACAGGTGACCGTAAACGGTGACGACGCCGGACCCATGCTCCAGTTCGATGACGTTGCCGTACCCGCCTTGCTGTCCGACGAAACGCACACGTCCTTCGCCGGCTGCACGCACCGGAGTACCCACTGGGGCGGCGTAATCGACGCCGCGGTGTGCGCGAATTCGATTCAGCACCGGATGCCGCCGCGAAGGGTTGAAGCGCGAGCTGATGCGCGAGAATTGTACTGGCGCCCGGATGAAGGCCTTGCGCAGGCTACTCCCAGCCGGAGAGAAATACTGCCCGCGCCCGTCGGTGTCGATGTATCGCACCGCGCGATATTCACGACCTTCATTGACGAATTTCGCGGCGAGAATGTTGCCGATGCGAATCGGGACGCCATCCTGGAAGACTTCTTCGTAAACGACGGTGAAGCGATCGCCAGTCTGGATGTCGAGCACGAAGTCGATGTCGTATTGGAATATCTCGGCGAGATCGAATGCGACGCGGTCAGAGAGATCCGCGTCGGCAGCCGCCTGGAACAGGGAATTCTCGATCGTTGCGCTGGCAGTCCGCGTGCGGACTTCGAGCGGATTCTCGAGAACGTCGCTGATGAAGCCGTTGGCGTCGCGTGTGACCTTGAGCGTCTCGCTGTCCGACAGCTTGCGTTCGAGTCCAACCAACTCACCACCACGATGCATGAAACGCAGAAGCTCGCCCGGCTTCAGGCGATCGACCTGGCTCCGCAGTTCAGGCAGGTTGCGCAGGCTCGCGAGGTCGCCGAGGTTGAGTTCAAAGCGGCGAAAGAGTTGATCCATCGTGTCATTGCGGCTGACGACCACCTCGATGGTTGAGAACCCGAGGCTTGCTTCGTTTGGCGCCGCGGTCGGCTCCAATTCCGCAGTTTCCGCCGGTCGCACCTCGGTTTGGGCTGCCAGTGGCTGGACTTCGCGATCACGAGGAAGGATCGCAAGGGCGGCCACGATGGCGACGAGGCCAACCTGGAGGACGTAAGCGGACCGGGTCGAGACTCCCGGAATGGCGGACTTGATGAAGATCGGCACGATGTATACAACGTAACCCACGGATCGATAAAGGGTCAATCGATACGCTTTCAGAATGTGATCGCGCTTTCGAATGCACCCGATCTCCTAATAACAACCCGATGCACAAAAGACGCGAAAGACACGAATGAACGGCGAACTGCAGAACCAAATTGCGGAACTCCTGCGTGGAACGCAGGAAGTCCTGGTCGAAGGCGAGCTTGTAAAAAAGTTAACCCGAGGGGCGCCGCTTCGGATCAAGGCGGGCTTCGACCCGACCGCGCCCGACCTGCATCTCGGGCACACGGTACTCATCAACAAGATGCGCCAGTTCCAGAGTTTCGGGCACGAAGTCACGTTTCTGATCGGCGATTTCACCGGAATGATCGGCGACCCCACCGGGCGCAACGCAACGCGGCCGCCGCTGACTCGCGAACAGGTCGAGGCGAATGCGAAAACCTACCAGGATCAGATCTTCAAGATTCTGGATCGCGACAAGACGCGCGTGGATTTCAATTCGCGCTGGTTCGGTGGAATGAATGCCGCCGGGCTGATCGAAATCGCCGGTCGACACACTGTCGCGCGCATGCTGGAGCGTGACGATTTCGCCAAGCGCTACAAGGGCAATCAACCGATTGCGATCCATGAATTCCTCTACCCACTGGTGCAGGGCTACGATTCCGTGGCGCTGAAAAGTGACGTCGAACTTGGCGGAACTGATCAGAAGTTCAATCTGTTAGTCGGGCGCCAGTTGCAGGAAAGCTACGGACAGGAGCCGCAGATCGTAATGACGATGCCGCTGCTCGAAGGGCTTGACGGCGTCAACAAGATGTCAAAATCCCTTGGAAACTACATCGGGATCAACGAGGCGGCAGATACGCAGTTTGGGAAACTGATGTCGATCTCCGATGATCTTATGTGGCGCTATTTCGAGCTGCTTTCCTTCCGGCCACTCGCGGATATTTCCGCACTTCGCAGCGCAATAGCTGAAGGGCGCAATCCTCGGGACGTCAAATTCGAGCTCGGCGTGGAGATCGTCGATCGTTTCCATGGCGCGGGCGCCGGTGCGCGCGCGCGCGCCGCCTTTGTTGCGCGTTTTCAGCAAGGGCATGTTCCGGAACAGATCGAGAAGGTAACTCTAACTACTGACGGATCGCCGCAGCGCCTGGCGAATGTGCTGAAAAACGCGGGCCTGGTGGCCAGCACGTCGGATGGAAACCGCATGATCGACCAGGGCGCCGTGCGAGTCGGTGATAGCGCCGAAACGCTGGCCAAAGTCGCTGGACGGGAGCACTCCCTTACGGCGAGCACCGTCTTGATCCAGGTCGGCAAGCACAAATTCCGCTGGGTAACTCTTAAGTCAGGCTAGTCCACGCGGGAGGGGCGCCCTCGATCTCAAATTCGCGGGCATTCCTGGTGCTTTGTACAACTTTTCGCCAACAAAAATACTTGTTATTTCAAAGCACTAGGCGAAATCTGACGCGAATTGTTACTGCGCGTTGACAGACCGGATTCCCTCCCTATAATGCGCCCCCTCACGCACCGACGGCCTTCGGGCCCAAGCGCGGTGAGTGAGATAAATGTTCGAAACAAAGTTGACGGAATTGGGCTCCGGCCTATAATTCCGCCCCCTTCTGCGGCCCTTAGCGGCCGTGGTGCTGTCTAAAAATTTGCAGGTAATTTGTGTGGGGACTCGCGTCAATGACTCCTTTGGAGACATTAACCGAGTAACCAAAAAGTCCAGCAATGGGCCTTTGGATACTCTTTGATTTGAAGTTCGAAGATCTTTAAGTGAAGAGTTTGATCCTGGCTCAGATTGAACGCTGGCGGCGTGCCTAACACATGCAAGTCGAGCGGTAACAGGCGTAGCAATACGTGCTGACGAGCGGCGAACGGGTGAGCAATGCTTCGGAATCTGCCCAATGATGGGGAATAACCAGTCGAAAGATTGGCTAATACCGCATACGCCCTTCGGGGGAAAGCGGGGGTCGCAAGACCTCGCGTCGATGGATGAGCCGAAGTCGGATTAGCTAGTTGGTAGGGTAACGGCCTACCAAGGCGACGATCCGTAGCTGGTCTGAGAGGACGACCAGCCACACTGGGACTGAGACACGGCCCAGACTCCTACGGGAGGCAGCAGTGGGGAATATTGGACAATGGGGGCAACCCTGATCCAGCGACGCCGCGTGTGTGAAGAAGGCCTGCGGGTTGTAAAGCACTTTTAGTGGGG
>DASTTJ010000010.1:0-7748 GCA_035760205.1 Steroidobacteraceae bacterium
CGGCTGCTCGTCGAGGTACTGACCCACGCCCGGCTGGGGGCCGGAGTGGTTGCCGTTGTCGCCGGCGGCGGCGCCGCGCATGAACACGCGGGCAAATCCGGGACCGGCAGCCTGATATGACACGCTCGGCAGGTACTTCACGTAGTCATCGAAGCTCGTGACATTGAGCTCCTGGAGTCGCTCGGTGCCGATGGCCTGGATGCTGACCGGCACGTCCTGCAAGTTCTGCTGTGTCTTGAGCGCGGTGACGGTGACCTCTTCGAGGCCTCCCGAGGTTTCTTCCACCTGTTGCGCCTGCACGACGGGGGCGCCGACAAACAGGGCGCCTGCGAGCGGGAGTCCCGTCAGCAGTGCGCGCGTCTGCTTCGATTGATTACGCCGGATCTTGCGCAGTTTGCTGCGAGTCATGAGTGATCCCCGAGTTGTTATGGCTGGAGTGTATGCCAGCCGCCACGAATTCAAAACTGTGGCGTGCCGGGATAAGCCGAGACGACATCGCCGAGCGCCCCTTTGAGGGGCGTCAACCAGGGCTCAAAGTGGCGCCAGTGATCCACGCCTTCCTTGAAAATGGGCTGGCGCACCTGTTCTGAGCTCGCTGTACGCACTGCCCTCTGATTTTCATGAAAACGCAGAACTGCCTCTTCAAAGGGCAGACCGCAGTAGGCGAGCAGGCGCCGCACCTCGGCCTCGGTGTCTTCGACCAAGTTTTCGTAATGAACGCGCAGCACCCGTCCCGGCAGCACCGAATCGAAATGGGCCATGAGTTCGACGTAGTCGCGGTAGTAGCGGCCGATCTCGATGAGGTCGTAGGTGAAATTCTGGCCGCGCGCGAAGTGCTGCTTGAAACCGGAGAAGCAGCAGCCTAACGGGTGACGGCGCGCGTCGATGATCTTCGAGTTCGGCAGCATGAGGTGGATGAGCCCCACGTGCGCAAAGTTGTTAGGCATCTTGTCGATGAAGACCGGCGCCGGTGTCTTGCGCTGGATGCGCGTCTGCGCGAGATATCGCTCGCCGAGGGCCCGAAGCTCTTCGCCCGAGAATTTCTCGAGCGCGCGCGGATAGGCGCCGCCGGCGCTGCGCGTGGTGCGCCCGCCGACGACTCGCGCCAGCATGGCGACGTCGGGCAGTTCCATCGTGCCCTCGACCTGCGAGTGACTCGCCAGGATCTGTTCGATGAGCGTTGAGCCCGAGCGTGGCAGGCCCACCACGAAAATCGGATCCGTTGCCGGACAGCCGACACCGGCGCGCGATTCGAAGAAATCACGCGTGAAGAACTTCCTGGAGCGGTCGACATGCGCCCGATTCTCATCGGCGTCGTAGCGGATCGTCTGGCGACGAAGCCTGTTGCCTTCGCGGTAGTGCTCGAAGGACTCGGCGTACTCGCCGGCGTCTTCCAGAGACTTGCCGAGGGAAAACTCGAAATGAAAGCGGTCGTCGGCTGAAAGTTTGCCACCGGCAAGCTGCTCACGCATCGCCTCGGTCTGCTGCGGCGTGAAGCGGAAGGTCTTGAGATTGGCGAGGCTCCAGTAGGCCTCGCCGAGTTCAGGCGCGCGCTGGATGCTCTTGAGATAGGCGTCGATGCTCTCGGCGTTGTTGCCCGCGGTCTTGAGAGCATGACCCAGGCTCATCCAGACCTTGGCCTGGTTCGGGTAGTCCGCGAGCACACTTCTATAGTGCTCGATGGACGCAGCGTATTCGCCAATGCGCCCGAGGATCGCTGCCTTCATGTTGCGATAGCCGGGGTTGCGCGGCTCCTCCGCCAGCAGCAACTCCACCTGCGCCAGCGCCGCTTCGGGCTTGTTCTGCCGGTGAAGCACCATGGCGTAGTTGTGGCGCGCGGCCGCGAAGCCCGGCGCAAGCTCGAGGCAGCGCGCCAGCAGATTCTCCGCATCGAGATAGCGCCCGATGCGCGCCGCGACTTCGGCCAACATGCGGATGGCGGCGACGTCGGTGGGATAACGCTTGAGATGTTCGCGAAGCGTGGCTTCCGCTTCGGGGATGCGGTTCTCGACCAGCGCCAGCGCCGCCCCCATGAGTTTCGGGTCGTGCGTGGAATGGCGGATGGATTCCGCATAGGCGCCGTCCGCGGCGTCGCGCATTTCGAGCGCCGTGTAGTGATCACCGAGTGCGCGCCAGGCTTCGGGCTGCGCAGGCTTGAGCTGCACGGCCCGCCGCAACTTCGCAATGGCTTCATCGCCCCGGCCCAGGCGCCCGAGCGCCAGCCCTTCGAGCGCCAGCGCCTGGGGCTGGTCGGGCATTACCTTGAGGATCTCGCCCGCCTGTTCCAGCGCCGCGCTCGCATCGGTCCGCAGCAGCCGCGTCGCATGCGCGAGCGCCACCTCGAGCGTACCGGCCGGCGGGGCGATGTTCGCGGTCATGGACTAACTACCAACGGTCACCGCTTCTTCGCGCTGCCGGCCAGGTCCTTGACGAGCAGGTACCACATCTCGAGACCGTCGTAGAACGACTTCACGGGAATGCGCTCGTTGAGACCATGCGCAAACGCATCCTTGTCCTTGATGAAGGTGGGGTCCACGCCGTAGGTGGGGATGCCGACGGCCCGGAACACGAGGCCGTCGGTGGCGCCCGAGGCCTGCTGGGGCACGATCACCGCCTGCGGATAGAACTTGTGCACCACGCGCGTGACGGCCGCGACGATGTCGTTGCGCAGAGGCGAAGCGTCGCTCGACATCGGCTCGCCCTCGACCGCCACTTCGACGCCCTCGCCTACGACTCCCGCCAGCGCCAGGCGCACGTCCTCGATTTTCACGCCCGGAAAAATGCGGCAATTGACGTTAGCCACGGCGCTTTGCGGCAAGGCATTTTCGGCGTGCCCGGCCTGAAGCATGGTGGCCACGCAGGTCGTGCGCGTCTGCCCGACGTAAGCCGGATTGGCCGCGAGCGCGGCGGCGGCGGCCTCGTCTTTGGGATCGGCGGCGAACTTCGACATCGCCTGGCCCAGTTCTCCCGGCGTGGTCTTGCTGGCCGCGCGGAAACTCGCGACGGTGGTGTCGTTCCACATGACCGGGAAGCTGAACTGCCGCAGCTTGACCAGCGCCGTGGCGAGATCGTAGATCGCGTTGTCGGCGCGCGGCAGGGAGCTGTGCCCGCCCGGATTGCGCGTGGTCAGTTTGAAGTCCGCGTAAGTCTTCTCCGCAGTTTGCAGGCCGTAGAACAGCGGCTTGCCCGTCTCGTCGTCGAGCGTGCCGCCACCTCCGTCCGAATTCAGCGCGTATTCGGCGTCGATGAGGTGGCGATGTTTGTTGGCGATGGCCACCGTGGTCGCCATCGAAGTTTCTTCGTCACCACTGAAATAGATTATGAGGTCGCGCTTAGGGACATATTTTTCCGCCTTGAGCCGCAGGAAAAGGGTGGTCAGCTCCGTGATGCCCTGTTTCACGTCGAAGGTGCCGCGACCGTAGAAATAGCCATCCTCTTCGACGAGCTTGTAAGGGTCACGCACCCAGTCCGAAGCCTTGGCCGTCACCACGTCCATGTGTGCGAGCAGCAGGATGGGTTTGCCTCCGCTACCGTCGCCCCGGTAGCGCACGACGAGCGAGGCGGTGTGATCCGCCGGTAGTTTGAACGGCACGATGGTCACGTCTTCGGCGGGGAAGCCCGCGGCGCGGAACTCGCCGGCGAGGTATTCGACCATTTCCGGAACCTTGCGGTTGCCAAGCGAAGTCGGAATGGAGATCACTTTCTCGAAGATTTCGCGTGCCTTCGCGTCGAAAGGGCCGCGTTTCACCGGCGTAGCGGCGATTGCCGCAACGCCTGCGGTAAGGGCCAGCAACGCTCCGGCAACGAACAAAGTCAGCTTCTGTTTGGTTTTCATCCGCCACACCCCAAGAACGATGCCGGAATCTTACCTACACAGCACTTGCATTGGGGGCGCGTGCCTTTATTCTTCGGGTTCGCGCGCCTGCGCGCCGTTTTTTCCCGGGAGGGTTCCATGTTCAGCCGCATTGCCAACCTGTTCAAAGGTTTCCTTTCCCTCTTTGTTTCGGGCATCGAAAAGCGCAATCCCGAGGCGCTCATGGAACTCGAGCAGGAAAATCTGCGAAAGCAGATCGGCAACTTCAATCAGGGCCTCGCGTCCCACGCCGGGTTGTCCGAGCGCCTGATGAGCCAGGTGCGCAAGCTCGATGCCGAGCAGAAGGACCTGCGCGCCAAGGCCGCGGCGCACCTGCGCGCCGGCAACAACTCCGCCGCCGGACAATACGCACTGCGCCTGCAATCGGTCGAAGTCCAGCTCGCTGAGAATCGTACCCAGCTCGAACAGGCCGAGACCACCTACAAAAATCTCGTGAAGGCCCGTGACGTCGCCGTGCAGACCGCGCGCGCCAAGATCGAAAGCCTCAAGGGCGCCATCAACGACATGCGCATGAAGCAGGCCATGGCCGAAATCCACGAAATGGCCGGCGGCATGATCACCACCATCGGCGGCTCGGGCGATACGCTGAACCGGCTGCACGAAATGGTCGAAGAAGAGCGCAACAAGGCCGCGGGGCGCGCGCGCGTCGCCAAAGACTCCATCGACATGTCGCACGTGAACATCAAGGAGGCCGAAATGACCGCGCTCGCCGACCAGGCGCTGGCGGACTTCGCCGCGCGCGAGGGCATTTCAATCCAGGGTGCGGCGGCGCCGGCTCCGGCCGAGCGTTCCATGGGCACCGCCGAAAAGCCCCAAGGCCAATAGTTAGAACCGGATCACGAGAAAAGGGTGTCCGCTCCACAATTTGCGCCGGCCTGGGCGAAAGAGCTTGCGCTCGCCTACGAAAGCGGCGCGTCGAGCCAGTTCATCCTGTTCGGCAACGTGCACGACCGGCTGGCCGTGGGCGACCGCCTGGTCAGCCTGGCGGACTTCCTCGAAGACACCCTGCTCAAGGGTTTCGGCGTGGTGCTCTCGTACGACCTCGGCACTGGCCTCACCATCGAGCGCGGTGGTGACATCGTCGACAAGTGGCAAGGTGCCGAGCTAAAGCGAATGGCGCGCGAACCGCTGCCGGCCGTGCAGTGGATCGACCGCTACCTGCGTTACCTCGGCAATCTGCGCGCGCTCGGCAGCAGCGAAAAGACCCCGAACGTCGCGGTCATCCTGCGCAGCGTGGATCACATCGTGCCGGCCGACGGCGCGGGGTTCGAACACGGCAGCATTACCAGCATGCTGCGCGCCTGGTCCTGCGATTCCCCGTTCGCCGACCTGCCGTTCACCAGCTTGGCTGTCGCCGACAATCTCAACGACGTCGAGCCGCTCGTCGCCAACAGCACCCACACCGTGCGCACGCGCGTTCCGCTGCCCGACGCGTCCGCGCTCGAACAGGCTCTGGGCATTCTTCGCAAGCAGTCACCCAAGGCGTTCGCAGCCGACGCCAACCTGCCGCAGATCGCGGGCATGCTCACGGGCGTCACCGTCTCGAGCCTGGACAGCCTTACGCGCATCCGTCACCACGAAAACAAGCCCCTGGCCGAGGCCGATCTCGCCAAGCTCAAGAAAGAGCTGGTGGAGCGCGACTCCTCGGGGCTGGTGGAATTCATCGAAGGCAAACGCACTCTCAACGATTACCACGGCCAGGAAGCGCTCAAGATCTGGCTGCGCCAGGACATCGCGCTGTGGCGCGCGGGCGATCTCAAGGCGCTGCCCATGGGCTATCTACTGTGCGGCCCAGTGGGCACAGGCAAGACTTTTCTCGTCGAGTGCCTCGCCGGCGAGGCCGGCGTCCCGGTGGTCAAACTCAAGAATTTCCGCGATCGATGGGTGGGTTCCTCGGAAGGCAATCTCGAGAAGATCTTCCGGCTCATCCGCGCGCTCGGTCGCTGCATGGTGTTCATCGACGAGGCCGATCAGACACTCGGCAAGCGCGACTCGGGCGCCAATGACTCGGGACTTTCAGGCCGCATCTATTCCATGATCGCGCAGGAGATGTCGGACAGCGGCAACCGCGGACGCGTGTTGTGGTTGCTGGCTTCGTCCCGGCCGGATCTCATCGAGGTCGACCTCAAGCGTCCCGGCCGCATCGACGTGAAGGTGCCGCTGCTGCCTACCAGTACTCCGGCGGAAAGCGCGCAGCTCGTCGGGACGCTCGCGAAGCGTTACGGCCTGGAAATCACCGCGGCCGAACTCACGCGTCTCGAGCCGCGCATGCCCACGCTGCTCACCCCCGGCGCGGCCGAAGCACTGGTGGTCAAGGCGTATCGGCACGCGCGTACGCAGAGCGTGCCTGGCGGCGCAGCGCTCGAGGCCAGCCTCACTGGCTATCAGAACCCCGTGCCTGTCGACGTGCTCGAATTCCAGATGCGCATCGCCATTCGTGAGGCGACGGATCTTGGCTTCGTGCCTCCGGCGTTCCGCTCGATGGCCACACTGCCGGGATGAAGAAGAAGCCTTCCTATCTCGCCGCCGCGTTCAATGCGCGGCCTTTCGGCATGCCGATACCGCCCAACTGGTTCGGCCTCGCCGCGTTCGGCCTGTTAGGCGCGTTGATCAACCCGGGCCTGTGGCTCATCGGCGCCGGCGTCGAAGGTTTCTATCTGTGGTGGCTGTCCAAGAACCGGCGCTTTCGCAATACCGTGGACGCAGAGTCCGGCTTCACGGACAGCACTTCGCGCTACGAAAACCTGCTCGCACACCTCGATTCATCCGCGCAGGCGCATCAGTACGAAATCGAGCGGGAAGCCGCGGAGATCGTCCAGCTTCTGCAGCGGAGCGAAGCGCACGGCTCGCAGATCGGCGACGTGCGGCAAATGGCCTGGCTGCACCTCAAGCTGCTGGCGGCGCGCGCCTCGTTTGCCGAAGTGGTCGACGTCGCGAATCGGGAGCGCAAGAAGCTCGACGAGCAGGAGCGGCGCTGCCAAGAGCGGCTCGCTGCGACGGTTGACGATGAATTGCGCCGCTCGCTCGAGCAGCAGATCGAAGTCATCAATTCACGCCGCGCCGCGCATGCCGACGCCGAGCGTCGCATGGAACTGGTGGATGCCGAACTCAGCCGCCTGCGCCAGCAGGTGTCGCTGGTGCGCGAGCAGGCGTTGCTGGTCACCGAAGAAGGCAACATGGCGCAGTCGCTGGATGCCTTGTCGGCGTCGCTCAATGAAGCGAATCGCTGGCTCAAGGATCAACGCGAGCTGTTCGCGGGCCTCGACAATTTTACCGACGAACCGCCTCCGGCGGATCTGTTGGCTTCGAAGCGCGGCGCCAAGCGGGCCGCCAAAGTCTCTGAATAGTGAGTAAAGGAGTAGCGCACATGTCGTCGAGTCATCGTTACGTACGCGGCTCGGTTGCCGGCAATCTCATCACGCTGGTGCTGCTGGTCGGAATAGTCGGCTTGGGCGCATGGCTGTGGCTGGGAAAGAAAGACGAGCCCAGCTCGTCCGGTGAACCGCAGAACACCAGCGCGACTCAACCCGCCAAGGACTCGGGCGTCGCCGCGCCCGAAGGCGACGCGCCCTCGCCCATCGAACCCGTGATCGGTACTCCCACGCTCGAGGCAGCAAATACCTTCGTGCCGAAGGACAACATCCTGCGCATCGACATCAGCGAATACGCGGGTTATGGCGGCCTCATCGTCGCCAACGGCGGCCTCGAGCCGAATGCCGAATCATTCTTCGCCAAGGAGTACGGCTTCAAGGTGGCGATCTCGATGAGCGAGAGCGAAACCTGGAGCCCGCTCAACAACGGCCGCCTGGCCGCCACCGCTACGACTGCCGATGCGCTGGCCGTGCTCGGCCGCCAGTTCGAGGCGGTAATTCCG
>DASTTJ010000011.1:0-5973 GCA_035760205.1 Steroidobacteraceae bacterium
CGAGCATGTCGCGCAAGTCGGCGATGTTGTCCTCGTACGATTTCTTCAAACGTGGATCGTTCGGATTGGCGCGGTGATGACGCAAGGTTTCCCGGGTATTACGCAGATGCGACACCAGGCGCTTCGCGTCGAATTGCCGCCCCAACACCAGCTGTGGACGGTCGAGCGCATAGACCTCGATGGACGCTTCGCCCTTCGGGCTTGGGCTTCCGTTGATCAACGCCGGGCGGACAACGCCGAGGCGGTCGCTGGCAACGAGAAACTCCAGGTGCTTTTCGGGCTCGTCAATTTCCGGATGCAGCAGCAACGGATTTTCGCGCCTTTCGCCACCCGGCGATCTGGCGCGCTTCGAGCCCTTCGCGAGAGGAAAATAGTTGCCCTTGCCACGAACGCGTTCGGTGCCGTCCGGTTCCGGCTGACGGCGCGGTGAATTGCAATCCGTGCAGCTCGGCAGCAGGTTGTCGGCTGTCGCCGCGAGCCAGTAGTAACCCGGCTTGACACGGACCTTGCCCTCGATCACTTCGCCCTTGGGCCGATAGTGTTCGACGGCAACCGGCTGTGACTTGCCGTAAAAAGTTTCGCAATAGGCGCACTTGTACTTGTAGAGGTCGTTGATCGCGGCGCGCAGCAGATCGTCGCCGTACACCTTGTATTTGAAAGTGAAATTCAGCGGCTTCTTCTTTTTGCTCTTGAGTGCTTTCCATTTCTTGAGCGCCGCTTTGTAGGCGGCAATGGCATCGGCGGTTTCCTTCGCCGCCTTGGTCGCCCATTGCGCGGGGATTGCAGCGGCAGGGCGTTTGAGCGGAATCATGCGGGAACCTTGTTCGGCGGCGCCTTCAGCAGCTGCTGAATGATTTCGTCATTCTCTGACCGGATCTGCTCGCGATCGGCGAGATCGGGCGTGACGTCTATCTGCGCCAGCTCCTTGTCGATGGCCTGCAGGAGCCTGCGTTCGCGGCGCGTGGCGCCGGGCATGTCATACGGCGCGAGCGCCTCGCGCAACTCGGCGATCCGTTCGTTGACCGCGTCGCTGGGATTGCGCAGCGCGAGCAGGCGGTAGAGCTCGCGGTATTGAGCTTCGATACTCGGGTCAAGGGTTGAATCGAGACCGAAGAACTCGGAGGTGAGCAACTGATCGACGCGCAGTCCCTTGACCGGCGGCAGATCGGGCACGGGGAACACCCGGCCGCGCGAGGTGCGGCGCAGAACCACCGCTTCGCCATTCTCGAGCCCGCGCAGGCACAGGGGATCGTGCGTGCTGCCGATGAACTGCACACGCTTGAAGGCGCGCCGCAGGCTGTCGACGATTCGCATGCGCCATCGCGGGTGCAGATGCGCGCCGAGCTCATCGATGATGACGATCGCTTCGCTGGCGTCGAGCGCACCCGGCTGCAATGCGCGCAGTGAGGCGATGATGTCGCAGGTGAGGCCCAGCACCGACTGGTATCCGTCGCTGAGATCTTCGAGCGTGAGGTCGGCGCCGTACTGCTTCAGGCGCACGCCGGCTTTCTTGTTCGAGCGGACCCGCCGCAGCGTGGTGTGCCGCGGCAGGTCCATGACGTCGCGAAGCGCGCGGGCAACGAAGTCGAAGGAGCGCTTCTCGAGCTTGCCGAGCCAGCGATCGGCGTCGAGCAGGGGATGGAACGGGTCGAACATGTTCTGCAGCCGGACGGTCGACTCGTCCTGTTTCATGCGATGGCGGGGCAGCAGGCGCGTCGCGCCATATCCCAGCAGAGTGCCGTTGTACCTGGGTCCCTTTCGCGTGAAGCGATGCGCGCTGCGCCGAAAGTGCAATTCGCGCGGGATGTCGGTGGCATGGAACCAAACGCGCACGTGCCCGCTGGCGGCGCCCTTTCGCAGTACCTGCTGGGGACGAACGGCCGGCCCGGCCGCATCGCTGGCAAGCAGCGTCAATGCCAGCGCCTGCAGGATCGAAGACTTGCCGGCGCCGTTTTCGCCTAACAAGACGGTCCACGGCGCGCCGAGTCCGGTTGAAAAGTCGATCGGCAGATCGAGGTCGGCGATGCCGCGGAAGTTCTTGATTTCGATGCGCGTGATGGTCTGCGAGTGCAGTGCGGATGGACTGCCTTTCGCCTTCTTCGGAGCGACGGCGCCGGGTGCGCGCGCTGCCGCGCTTTCGGGTGCGGCGGCCGGCGGCGCGCTTGCGGGCGGCATCGCAGCTGCGGCCTTCGAAGGTGGCGCGGAAGATTTCGCGCTGGGCCCGCTCAGTACTTCGAGAACCATTGCGCGCGCGGCCGCGGCAAAAGGCTGGGAGCGGTCGACGATTGACGCGAGCGCCGCCAACTCGTTGTTAGCTCCTTCGGCTTTGCTGGCGACCGGGAACGGCGTATTCCAGTTCTGGGGCCAAGTGTAAAGCGCGGCCTGGACTGGGCTCGACCCCGCCAGCATGAGTGCATTTCGCGCGATCGCCTGCCTTCCCGTCACGAGTTCAGTGCGATTGAGCTCGAGGGCGGCGATTGTCGCCTCACCGAGGCGCGAGTTGGCATGCACTCGTCCGTCGCGAACGAACGTCAGATGTTCGGACGGTTCGTCGAGGGCCGGATCCACCAGCAATCGAGGCTCGTCGGTGAGTCCTTCGTATGGCGTCCTCGGTCGGCATCGCGCGCCGCCCACGGGAAATTTGGAACCCTTTACCTTGTTGCAGAACACACAGGCTGGATAGATGTTTCGCCACTCGAACGCCAGCCACCAGTAGTGCTCGGTCGAGAAGTCGCCCTCGAGGCCCAACGCGCCGCCTTTGGGCCGGAAGCGCTCGAGCGTTGCATTGCCTGGATGCTCGATGGGACTCTCGCAGTAAGCGCATTTGCCGCTGGAGTATTCGACGAGCGCGCGCATTGTCAGGTTGAACAGATGCGTGGGAAACAGTGGGAACTCGAACTTCTGCTGGCGCCGGGCTTTTTCGTCGGCACTGAAGAATCCGCGTGTCTGCAGGATCAGACGCTGCAGTGCCGGATCTTCGAAGAACCCGGGCGCTGGGGGACGGGGTGGTAGCAGGATCATGAGTGGGCTAAATCCTGTAGTTGATTTTAGGCAGCAGGTCGTTCCAGAACGTGTTCTTCACGGCGATCTTCCGCCGCTGCAGCGATTCATGCGCGTCGAAGGTGTCGGGAATCTCCCGCCAGCCCTGGCCGCGAAAGTAGCGCCGAGTGTCGACCCAGCCCGCTTCCGTCTGGCGGCGTTCGGGCAGCGGCAGGTATTCGAGCGCGTGCCAGAAGGCGCCCAGCGATTCGTTTTGTTCAGCCTGTTCGTCATCGAGCGCGGTAGTTTCGAGGTCGAGCGTTTTCACGACGTCCGGGTTGATCAGCATTCCCGCAGTTCTGGATTCGCCCAGCATCCAGCGCAGCGGCACGCGTGCGAGGCGATTGCGCGGCGATGCGTATCCGCCGCCGACGTCGGAGTGAACGCCGGCAAACCAGAGCTGCTTGTGATCGGTTCCGTCGCTGGGCTTCACGCGATTGGTCCGGAACTTCGCCCGCCGCTCGTCGAGCGCCATCGCGTGCCTGACTATCTGTGCGTTGGGCATGGTCATGGTGTTCGGAAATGACTTGGGCTCCCATGCCCAGCCCAGAGACGAAACGGTGTCGAACAGTCCCATGAAGTGGATGGGGCAGGGACCCGAAAGATTCTTGCGAATCCGGCGCGACTCCGCGAAGCGTTCACTCTGATTTTCTTTCGCAGCCTCGTCATCGGGGTCCGGCCGCTTGCGCGGGAACAGATCCTGAAATGCCTTCACGACCTTGCCGGACTCGGCCGCGTGTTCTTTCCGGAGCAGGCCATAGTTGTGCAGCAGGCCGGCCAGGACGCGGACGGTGTACGCGCCCCGTGAAAAACCGAAAAGGTAGACTCGGTCGCCGTCGGCATAGTGAGTGACGAGATGCTGGTAAACATCCTCGACGTTTTCGACCAGGCCGGTGCCGAACGCGGAGCCGGACCACCTGCTGATGGCCGCGCCAATGCGGCTGCGCATCCTGGGATCGGCATCAACACCGACGCCTGCGTCGTAATACGCGAGTTGCCTCGAGTCATCGCCGATATCGGCGAGCGCGCCGATATGCGCCACGTTCGTCAACGGTGTCGCGAGGCTGTTGTTAGTGCCATCGCAACAGATCACCAGGTTCCTTGCCATCGGGCCGCCTCTCCGCGCTGCAGTGCAGCACCCGCGAGAATCTTCGATACTCCTTCGCTGTCCAGTATCGGCCCTCAGAGGGCGAAGCGTCTCACCCACACCTGAGATGTCCTGGTGCATTTCGTGAAATAGGTCCGCCCGATTTGGGTATTGTTTGCCGCGATCATTGTTCCTGGGCGGCTGCTGAGCGAATGCCCCATGTGCTCCGCGGCCTTGAGCCGCGACCCCACTTGCTTTGTTACAAGGAAATGAGGGATGTCCCCATTTCAGGCGAGGCCGGAATGATCCTTGTCTTTCTTAGCGCCTAACTGCTCGCTGAGCGCGACGACGAGCGGTTTCATGAACCACGAATGTTCAGGGCTCGATGCCACTTCGTAACCTGCGGCACGAATGGCCTCGGCGACGATGGGGCCCACCGCCGCGATTTTTGTGCGCGACAGCGCTCGGCGCACCAGCGCGGCGGGGTGCTGGGTCACCAGCCGCTCGATCTGCAGCTTGCTGGTGAAGGCGATGGCATCCACTTCGCCCGCGGCCATGCGTTCGAGCAGCGCTTGTACGGTCGCGACGTCCGCCGCATTGCCATACACATACGGCGCAACCGTGGTGACTTGCGCATTTCGATCCCGCAGGAAGCGCATGAGCACGAGATTCGGATCGTTACCGTACAACTGCACGGCCACGCGACGCCCCTCGAGCGGCTGTGTCGACAGCGAACGAATCACGCCCTCGGTGGTGGGCTCCGTGGCTTCGATGCCAGGCTTGAGTCCGAGCACACGCAGCGCGCGCGCGGGTTTCGGTCCGCGCGTGATGGTGCGCAGCTTGCGCAGGCCCTCGATGAAGCGCGGCCGCAGAGACGGGTCGTGTTTGTCGATGCAGCTCAGGATCCGCGTGAGTCCCTCGCCGGTGATGAGCACGAAGTCGTCGAAATTCCCCTCGGCAACGCTGACCGCGAACGCAAGCACCGCGGCGCTGTGCGGCGAGTCGTAGATCGTCACGAGCGGACAACGCAGCACTTCGGCGCCGCGCCGCTCGAGCAATCCGCTGAACACTTCCAGCTCGCGCATCTCGGGGACCGCGATGCGTTTGCCTTTCAGGTTCCAGTCGATCTGGGCGGGGCGAGTCATGGGCGCGAGTGTAACTCGCCGGATGCTAGATCCTGGCGCCTGCTATCTCGACGGCGCCCCAGGTCGTTCTCCACCGGTGTTTGATGATGCTGAGGCCCACCAGCGCCAGCACCGCCAGCGACGCGAACAGCAGCAGCCCGGCCTGGTAGGTGCCCGTGATCTGTTTGGACATGCCGAGGCTCGACGCCAGGAAAAATCCGCCTACACCGCCCGTCATGCCGACCAGGCCGGTCATTACACCGATCTCGTGGCGAAACCGCTGCGGCACGAGTTGGAACACCGAGCCATTACCCATGCCGAATGCGAGCATGCCGCAGGCAAACAGCCCCAGCGCCACATAGACGTTCCGCGGACCGAAGCTCACGAGGATCAGCATCAGTGCCGCGACCGCGTAAGTGAGGCTCAGCGTCTTGATGCCGCCGATGCGATCCGCGAGCGCACCGCCAATGGGCCGCACCAGAGAGCCGCAGAACACGCAGGCGGCGGTGAAATAACCGGCGGTGACCGCATCCAGGCCGTAATCGGTGTTGAAGTAGATTGCGAGCGAGGAGGCCAGTCCGACGAAGCCACCGAAAGTCACCGCGTAGAAAAACATGAACCACCACGCGTCGCCCATGCGCAATACCGCGAGGTATTCGTGGAGCCTCTTCGGCGGCGGCGCCGTCGGACTATCCTTGGCTGCGAACAGATAAACGATGAAAG
>DASTTJ010000012.1:0-5624 GCA_035760205.1 Steroidobacteraceae bacterium
ACGTAGATGTCGGCGCCGTCGGCGCGCACGTCGGCGGTGCAGTTCTGCGGCTCGAGCGTGGCGTGCGCGAGCAGCGGCAGTTCGTAGTCCGCGCGCACCACGCGGGCCGCGCCCTTGATGGCCGCGGCCGCGTCGCCGTCGTTACGCGCCACGCGTCCGGGTCCGGCCGCGCCCTTGCGCAAAGTCTGCGAGATCTTCGCGTCGTTGAGAGCCGCGTTGGGGCCGTCATTCCATTCGATGGTCAACGCATCGCGCGCCTTTCGCGCGCGCCACCAGGAATCGGCGACCACGGCGACGCCCGATGAGGTGAGCACGGTCGCCACGAAACCCGGCATGGCGCGTGCTTTATCGTCGTTGAAGGTTTTCACCGTGCCGCCGAGTGTCGGCGGCTGTGCCAGCGCCGCGTGCAGCATGCCGGGAAGCTTCACATCGATGCCGTAGATTGCCGTGCCGTCCACTTTTGACGGCGTGTCCTTGCGCTTCTGCGCCTTGCCGATCATCTTGAACTGCGCCGCGGGCTTGAGTGGCACGTCATTCGGCACAGGTAGTTTGCCAGCTGCCTCGGCCACTTCGCCAAACGCCAGCTTCTTGAACTGTGGCGACAGAATGACGCCGTCGACTACCGTGCAGGCGCGCGCGTTGACGCCCCATTCATCGGCAGCGGCACTGACCAGCAGGTGCCGCGCCGTGGCGCCGGCCTTGCGCAACTTGTCCCAGGCATCGCGCACGCTGGTGCTGCCCCCGGTGATCTGTCCGCCGATCAGATTGTTGATGTACTGGTCGCCGGGCGGCGCGAATTCGACCTTGACGCGTTCCAGGCTCACGCCGAGTTCTTCGGCAATCAACATGGGCAAGGCGGTGTACACACCCTGGCCCATCTCGGCCCTGTCGCAGAAGAAGGTGACGCTGTTGTCAGTGCCGATGCGCAGCCAGGCGTTGGGTTCGAGATACGTCGTTTCGCCGCTGGATTTAGGAGACTGCTTGCAGGCGGGCAGGCCGATCGCGATGACCAGGCCGCCGACGAACGCGCGGCGCGTGAACGAAAGATTCGCAGACATGATGGTCTCCTCCCCGGAAACGCTTTGTCGTTATCGAAAACTTAGCGTCAGGCGGCTCCGCCCTTGATCTCCGCGGCGCGGCGAATGGCGGCGCGGATACGCTGGTAGGTTCCGCAGCGGCAGATGTTGCCGGCCATGGCGGCATCGATATCGGCGTCCGAGGGACGCGGCTTGCTCTCGAGCAGAGCAGAGGCGGACATGATCTGGCCGGACTGGCAGTAACCACACTGCGGCACATCGTGTTCGATCCAGGCTTTTTGCACCGGATGGCTGCGGTCCTTCGACAGGCCTTCGATGGTCGTCACCGGCTTGTCGCCGACGGCGCTGACCGGAATCTGGCATGAGCGCACGGGCTGGCCCTCCAGGTGCACCGTGCAGGCGCCGCATAGCGCCATGCCGCAGCCGAATTTGGTCCCTGTCAGCCCCAGCGCGTCGCGCAGGACCCAGAGCAGCGGCGTTTCCGGGTCGACATCCACTTCCACGGCGTTGCCATTGACGTTGAGCTTGGTCACGAGCGCATCTCCCCTCGGTTCCTGGCGACTGCGGGGACTATATGCCGGTCGGGGTATTTGTAGGAGGGGGCGCCTATTCAGCCTGGGTTATGATTGCGCCCCCTAAACTGACCCCAGCTCCTTGAAGGATATTGAGTTTGTCCGAGATTTCCCTGAAGCCGCCCATCGTCACCGAAGTCGTGATCATTGGCGCCGGCCCCTGTGGTCTGTTCCAGGTTTTCGAGCTCGGCCTGCTGGGCATCGGCTGCCATCTGGTCGATTCGCTGGCCGCCCCCGGCGGACAGTGCACCGAGCTGTACCCCGACAAGCCGATCTACGACATCCCGGCGCTGCCCACCTGCGGCGCGCAGGAGCTCATCGACCGGTTGCAGCAGCAGATCGCGCCTTTTAATGCGCCCATGCACCTGGGCCAGGAAGTGATCGCACTCCGCAAACGCGAGGACGGACGATTCGACATCGAGACCCTGCTCGGCACGCGATTCGATGCCGGCGCCGTGGTCATCGCCGGTGGTGTCGGCTCGTTCCAACCGCGACGCATCGGAGTGCCGGGCGCGGAGGTGTTCGAGGGCAAGTCCATTCACTACCGCGTGCGCGACGCGGCGCAGTATCACGGCAAGAAGATCGCAATCTTTGGCGGCGGCGATTCGGCGCTCGACTGGGTGATCGACTTCGCCGGCAAGGCCGGCGCAGTGACGCACATCCACCGGCGCGCGGAGTTCCGCGGCGCCCCCGCGTCGGTGGCGCGCATGCGCTCGCTGGTGGATACCGGCGCCGTGCGCTACATCGAAGGACTGGCCGCGTCCCTGAATGTCAGCGGCGATTCGCTGACGGGCATCAACGTCAAGGGTGGCGACGGCACGCTGCACGCCGTCGAAGCCGATCACGTGTTCGCGTTCTTCGGCCTGCACCCGAAGCTTGGCCCCATCGCCGAATGGGGCATGGAGCTCGAGAAGAAGGCGCTCAAGGTCGATACCGAGAAGTTTGAGACAAGCATCCCGGGCATCTATGCCGTGGGAGACATCAACACCTATCCGGGTAAGAAGAAGCTGATTCTGTCCGGTTTCCACGAGGCCGCACTTGCCGCCTTCGCCATTCAACACTTCCTTTACCCGGCCAAGAAGCAGTTCCTGCAGTACACGACCACGAGTCCGGTCATGCAGAAGCGCCTTGGCGTACCTCACTAACTACCCATCGGAGTCAAACCATGAAAGCCGTTCGAACACTCGCCTGCCTGTCCCTGGTCTTCGCCGCCTCGGGTGCATTCGCCGCCGATAAGGTCTGCAAGGTGGACATCTCGAGCACCGACCAGATGACTTTCGACAAGAAAGAGATCGCCGTCGCTGCCGATTGCACCGAAGTCGAAGTCACGCTCAAACACACGGGCAAGCTGCCGGCACAGGCCATGGGCCACAACTGGGTGCTGGCCAAGACGTCTGATCTGACTGGAGTTGCAACCGATGGCATGACCGCGGGTATCGCCAACGATCACATCAAGAAGGGCGACACGCGCGTGATCGCACACTCCAAGGTCATCGGCGGTGGGCAGACCACGACGGTGAAGTTCGCGACTTCGACGCTCAAGAAGGGCGAGGCCTACAGCTTCTTCTGCACATTCCCCGGCCATTCGGCGCTGATGAAGGGTGCATTCAAGTTCGGCTGATTCCAGGCCTCTGCAAATGGACAAGCGGCTCGCAGATCTTCAGCAGCAGTTCCAGCTGGAGCGGCTCGAGTTGAACCTGTTTCGCGGCGAAAGCCGCGACACGGGCAGCCCGCAGGTGTTCGGCGGCCAGGTGCTGGGACAGGCATTGATGGCGGCGCATTCCACCATCGACGATGGGCGCGTGGTGCATTCCATGCACGCCTACTTCCTGCGGCGCGGGGATTTCAGCAAACCCATCGTCTACAGCGTCGATCGCAGCCGCGACGGCGGCAGCTTCTCCGCGCGGCGAGTCGTCGCCGTGCAGGATGGCGAGCAGATCTTCATTTCCTCGGCGTCGTTCCAGAAGCCGGAAAAGGGTCTCGAGTACCAGGCCACGGCGCCCGGCGTGCCGCCTCCCGAAGAACTCGAGGCCTTGAGCAGGCCGCCGCAGGCTGAGATCGACAAGATGCCGGAGAAGCTGCGGCGCTGGCTGAAGATAGAGCGCCCGTTCGAGTTCCGCCCGGTGCAGAAATACAACCCGCTCGCGCCGGTGGCCAGCGCGCCCGTGCGGCAGATCTGGATGCGTGCGGTCGACAAACTACCTGACGACCCGACGCTGCATCACTGCCTGCTGGCGTACATCTCCGACTACTGGCTGCTCGACACCTCGACCATGCCGCATGGCTCCTCGTTCCTGCGTGGCAATCTGGTCATGGCCAGCATCGACCACGCCATCTGGTTTCACCGGCCGGCACGGGTCGACGACTGGCTGCTGTACAGCCTCGACAGTCCGAGCAGTTCCGGTGCACGCGGCTTCGCGCGCGGCAGCTTCTATTCGCGCGACGGGATGCTGGTGGCGAGCACCGCACAAGAGGGACTCATACGTCTCGTGCAGCCGCAGCCCTGATCGGCCTCGCGGCGCTGGCCGGCGGAGCCACCGGCGCGACGCCGCCGGCGCCTCCGCCTGCCGATGATCACGACATGCTGGCGCAGCACTGGACCGGCATCCACGACATCACCGAAGAGCTGGTGGCAAGCGAGGCGCTGGATTCACCGCTCGAACCGTTGACCACCCGAGTGCAGATCCGCGTGCGGCGCGTGACCATGCCGTGGCTGGGGACCCATATCCTCTATGTCGAGGAGTATCCCTACGACGAGCCATTCGAATTGCGACGGCGAGTGCTGCTGTCGATCGAAGCCGGGCGCGACACGGACGGTTCCTTACGAGTGCGTCAGTACACGCGCAAGGCCGCGACCAGCAATCCTGGAACGCTCACGCCCGCGGACGTGGAGTCCGTGCCCGGCTGCGACATTTTCCTCAAGCGCGAAGGCGCGCAGTTTCGCGGCGGCACGCGCGGACGCAAATGCCTGGAGACGGCTGGCCCGGAACATCGCTGGCTCGACTATCGCGTGGTGATCGGCGACGGGCTCTTCTGGTACCGCACGCGCCGCCTGACGGTTCCCGGCAACGAACTGGCCGAAGAAATTGCTGGATTCCCACACATGGACCTCGATGAGGCGCGGCTCTTTTCCTGCGGCATCTCGTGGGCATTGAAGGACAAGGGTCCACGCAGGACCCTCGAAGGCGTCGATTTGCACGATCGTGGCGGGCGCGCGCGCTTCCGCACGCCGGATGGCCGCGAACTCGAGCTCGAGCTGCACGGACGCGACTGGCCGTTGTCCGAAGGACGCGAGTCCCTGGTGCTGATACTCAAAGACGGCAAGACCGACAGCGAGCCGATCGCTTCGAGCTGGACGTCACTGGGTGCCGCGCGCGTGGGAATCGACATCGGTTGGCTCGCCATCGACTGCGCGCCGGTCGTGTCAGAGACTGGTGAACAGCGATCCTAGCCAGTGCACGAGGATGACGAGCATCCAGATCCCCAGTGCGGTGAGCGTGGCGAAGACGATGACGATGGCAATGGGAATGAGCAGCAGGCCACGGTGGCTGCGTCGCGCGGTCTTGTGCGGTGTGGCCATCCAGGCGTCGAGCAGCGCCAAGTTGCGCGTCTGCGCTTTGAACGCGAAGTCGAACAGATCGCCAAGAATCGGTACCATGCCGACGCTCGCATCGAGCGCGATGTTGCTGAGCAGGTGCAATTGAATCGCCGGCGGCGCGTTCAGGCGACGCGCCACCCGCAGCGCGAATACCGCCACCAGCGCGCCGGCGATGTCGCCGAGCCCGGGCACCAGTCCAAACAGCGCATCGAGGCCGAATCGCCATTTCGTGCCCGGCACCAGGAATGCCTGGTCGAACAACAGGGTGATTGCCCGCAGGCGCTCGAGGTCGCGCCGGCCGCTCGCCTCGCGTCCGCCATCGGGTCCGCCGCCACCGGTACGCGTATCCATCGGTGAACTTGCCTAGCTACCAGCGGCAGCCAGCAATGCGGAAACTTCCGCCTCCAGCGCTGGGTT
>DASTTJ010000013.1:0-4399 GCA_035760205.1 Steroidobacteraceae bacterium
TGCACCGCCCGCAACGTCACCTGGCTGGGCCTCGTCGAGGTCGAAGACGGTGCCACTCATTTCGGCGGGGTGTTTGCCTGCGAAGTCGACGTCGTCGCCGCGGACTTCCAAAGCGATGAGATCGGTGCCGTCGGCATATGGCAGCCAGATAACCACCCCAGTCCGCTGGGAGAATCCGATGCCGCCCTGCTGAACAGATTCGGCTGAGGGCTGGCACAATGTCACCCATGCACCCGATCACCATGGTCGCGCTCGAGGCGTTTCCGCGCGAGCTCGAGAAACACTACGCGGCATTTCCTGCGGAATTCGCTCACTGGGCGCCACCCTCGTGGGATGGCGTGCCGAGCGAGCCGTTCACGGCCATCGAACAGATCTGCCACGTGCGCGACATCGAGATTGAAGGTTACCAGCGGCGATTCCAGCGCACGCTGGATGAGCAGTCGCCCATCCTGCCGTCCATCGACAGCGAAGCCGTGGCGAAAGTTCGGGACTACGGGCGCGAGGATCCCGTGCAGGTCTTCGCCGAGATCCGCGCCGCTCGCGCAACAACGCTGCAGCTGCTCCGCGGCCTCGACGAGTCGCAGCTGCAGCGCCCCGCCGTGTTCGAGGGCTACGGCGCCGTCACGTTGCGCGGCCTCATTCACTACCTGTGCAGCCACGACCAGCAGCACTTGTCGGGCCTGCAGTGGTTGTTAGGCAAGATCGACGCGACGAGGATCCGCGCATGAGACGTCTGGTTCTCGCGGCCTGCACCGCTGCCCTGGCCGCTTCGGCGGCAGCGGCCCCGAGCTGGTGCCTTGGCTTTGGTGGCCTCGGGCCCATCCGCGCGGGCATGAGCGTGGAACAGGTGTTGCCGCTCGCCGATTTCTCGGGTCTCGCGCGCAAACATCCCGCGGGCGAATGCTGGTACCTCAACTATCGAGGCGGTAGTTCGGCATTCGACCTCATGATCATCGGGGGCACTGTCGTCCGGCTCGAGCTCAAGGGCACAAGCTCGTTGCACACATTCGCGGGTGCGCGCATCGGCACCACGGAGGACGAGCTGCAAGCGATGTATGGCTCGCGCCTCGACATCCAGCCGCACAAGTACGACACGAATGGCCATGCGATCACGCTCAAATCCTCGAGTGGTGGCCACGGACTGCGTTTCGAAACTTCGGGTGGCCGCGTCACCGCGATCCAGGCCGGTCCTTGGGAGCATCTCAACTACGTGGAAGGCTGCGGCTGACGCCGTACCGGGAGAAGCACATGCTGCAACTGAGACCCAACTGTGAATGCTGCGACGCCGATCTGGCCGGCGATGCCGCGGATGCGTACATCTGTTCCTTCGAATGTACGTTCTGCGCGTTGTGCACCGGTGAAAAACTGCAGGGCAAGTGCCCCAACTGCGGTGGTGAATTATTGCGCCGCCCCCGGCGCGCGGCGGACAAGCTCATGAAATATCCGGCCTCGTCGGAACGGATACACAAGCCCGAAGGTTGCGGTAAGCGCGTTGCCTGAGACCGCGCTCATCACCCGCGTTCCGGAGGCGGAACGCTACATCGCGCACCACCGCCAGCGGTTCGATCCTTCCGCGCGGCGCAACGTGCCGGCGCACGTCACGATCCTGTATCCCTTCATGGCGCCGTTGCTGGTCGATGCGCAGGTGCTCGCCACGCTCGCCGAAGTCGCGCGTTCCGTACCTTGTTTCAACTATCGGCTCGCGAAGACCGAGCGCTTTCCCGTGGCGTTGTACCTGGCGCCAGACCCCGGCGAGCCATTCTCTGCGCTCATCGACGGTATCTTTCGCGCGTTTCCCGACTATCCGCCGTTCGAAGGCAAGTTCGATACTGTGGTGCCACATGTCACCGTCGCGCACGGCGACGAACCACTGCTCTGCGAAATCGAAGTGGAGTTGCGCATCGCACTGCCGGGAACAGGATTGCAGGCGCACTGTTCCGAACTGGTGCTCATCGAAAACTCGAGTGGCCGATGGGAGCAGATGCACGTGTTTGCGCTCGGCGCGTAGACTCGCGGCGTGAAAATCGAAATCACCGTGCGGCAACCTGTCGAGGTGGCTTACCTTCGATACACCGGTCCGTTTGGCGAACCCCTTGGCCGATTCTGGCGCGCCACCGTCACACCGTGGCTTGCCGAGCATGGAATGCTCGATTGTCCCCGCTACGGCGTGACACTCGACGATCCCAAGAGCACGCCCGCGGAAGATTGCCGCTATGACGCCTGCGTCGAACTACCGGCAGGCATGACGTTGCCAGACGCCGGCAATACCACGATTGCCGGGGGCCGCTACGCCGTCACGTACTTCAAGGGAACCAGCGCCGAGATAGGCGCGGCCTGGGGCGCGTTCGTTGCCGCGACGCTGGGTAATCCTGCGAACCGGCTCGATTCCGCACGGTGCGCGTTCGAGCGCTACCCGCGTGGCGTGCTCTTCGATGCGAAGACGGGCGTGTTCGCCTGCGAACTATGTCTGCCGCTTGCCAGCTGACGGCACCCCGCCGATGAGCGTGCGCATCGTGCGCCTGGGTGCGCCGAGGCAACCGGACCAAGGGTCGCGTCTTGGTACCGTTCGTCGGCCGCCGCGCGTCTCGATTGGCAAGACTGGAGTAGCTAGCAACCATGAACAAGCTGCCGCAGAAATTGAGTGCTAACATTCGAGCCATGAAATCCCTTTGGGGCTTCGTTGGAGCAACGCTGATTTTCCCGTTCGCGGCAACCGCCGACGAAACTTTTCGCTGCGGCAAGTGGCTCGCCTCGAGTGAGATGTCCGTCGAGGATCTCCTGAAGAAGTGCGGCGAGCCCAGAACTCGCGAGAAAAACACTCAGGACGTGCTGGCGCGCAATCAGTACGGGCTCATGGTCAAAGTGGACGAGACGGTATCCGAGACTTGGACCTACGATCGCGGTGCGAATCCCGCCATGGTGGTCACGATCATCGACGGCAGCATCAAGCGCATCGAGCGCAAGAAGTAAGAGGGCGCCATGACACTCCGCGTGCTTGGCAGGAAGGCCTCGATCAACGTTCGCAAGGTGTTGTGGACTTGCGCCGAGCTCGACCTGCACATCGAACACGTCGAAACTGACGCGAAGCTGCTGGCGCACAATCCCAACGCCATGGTCCCGGTTCTCCAGGATGGGGATTTCGTCCTCTGGGAATCGAACGCCATCTGCCGCTACCTTGCGGCCTCGCAGCCGCGCTCTACGCTGCTGCCGGAAGACCCGCGCGCGCATGCGCTCGTGGAGCAGTGGATGGACTGGCAGGCCGCTGATCTGAACATGTCCTGGCGATATGCTTTTCTCGCTCTCGCGCGCCAGAGCGCGGCACATGCGGATCCGGTGGCCATCGCCGCCAGCGTCGAGAGCTGGAACAGGCACATGCGCATCCTCGATGAGCACTTCGTGCACGGCGGACAGTTCATCACCGGCGAGTTCTTCACGCTGGCAGATGTGGTGCTGGGGCTAGCTACCCACCGCTGGCTGCACACGCCCATGGAACGGCCGCCTCTCGATGCGGTGCACGGCTACTATCAGCGTTTGTCGGTGCGGCCCGCGTTTCGCGTACACATCGACCCCGGCGTTCCTTGAACGAACCCGCGGACGGCGCCCAGCACAGGCGGCCTTCGTGGCTCGCGGCGTCGCTTACCTGCTTTGCCACGCCGGTCGCCGCCTTTCAGTTGGCGAGTCTCGCCCAGGCGGGCCAGGGCGGCAGCTGGGGCGACGATGGTTCAATGCCTTGCCAAACCGGCCTTGGGGTCACCCATAAGGTATTGATTCCGGGCACCTTAGGGCCTGTTTAGCGACCGTTTGTGAGCGGGGTATCAGAAGTACCTCTAAGGGTGGGTTTGCCACTGCGATCCGCGCGCCCACTCAGGCACACTAGCCGCCCCCAAATTTTCGGACACTGTTAAATGTGCGGCATCGTCGGAGCCATCGCTGAGCGTAACGTCGTCCCCATCCTCATGGAGGGACTGCGCCGCCTCGAATACCGTGGTTACGACTCCGCCGGCATCGCCGTGCTCAATGGCACCGCCAAGCTCAAGCGTCTACGCACCGTCGGCAAGGTGAAGATGCTCGAAGAGGCGATCAAGGCGGATCCCACGCACGGCCAGGTCGGGATCGCGCACACGCGCTGGGCCACGCACGGCGTTCCTTCGGAGCGCAATGCGCATCCGCACATTTCGCTCGATGGCCTGGCCATCGTCCACAACGGCATCATCGAAAATCACGAAGAACTCCGTGAAGAGCTGAAGAAGGCCGGTTACAACTTCACGTCGGAAACCGACACTGAAGTGATCGCGCATCGCGTGCACTTCCACCTCGCCGCGCAAAAAGACCTCTTCAAGGCCGTGCGAGCCACCGTCTCCGAACTGGAAGGCGCCTACGCGCTGGCGGTAGTCAGCGA
>DASTTJ010000014.1:0-6540 GCA_035760205.1 Steroidobacteraceae bacterium
CCGAACTTCTCGATCGCGCGGTCCACCTGTGAGGGACTTGCGCCCTCTTCCAGCAGCAACAGCGCCTGCTGCGAGTACTGGTTGATCATGCGATTGCCGATGAAACCGTCGCAGACCCCGGACACCACGGCGGTCTTGCCGATGCGCCGGGCCAGCGACAGCACCGTGGACAGAACTTCCGGGCGCGTCTTCCGGGCGCGCACCACTTCCAGCAACTTCATGATGTTCGCGGGACTGAAGAAGTGCATGCCGAGAACATCGCCGGGTCGCTTCGTGTATGCCGCGATCGTGTCGATATCGAGAGTCGAGGTGTTGGTGGCGAGAATCGCGCCTTGCTTCATCACTTTGTCCAGCGCCTGGAATACGGACTTCTTCACGCCGAGATCCTCGAACACGGCTTCGATGACCAGATCGGCTTTCGACGCCGCGGCATAGTCGAGCGCAGGCGTGATCAGGGCGGCGCGCGAGGTAGCGTCCCCGGCTTTCATCTTGCCCTTCGCCACTGCGCTTTCGTATTGCTTGCGGATGCCGAGGATGCCGCGGTCGAGCGCCTCCTGCTTGGCGTCGAGAAGGGTGACGGGAATGCCGGCATTGACGAAGTTCATGGCGATCCCGCCGCCCATCGTGCCGGCGCCGACCACTGCCACTGAAGCGATCTTGCGCTGTGGGGTCTTGTCGGTGAGACCTGCGACTTTCGATGCGGCGCGCTCAGCGAAAAACGCATGGCGCAGCGCCTTCGATTCCTGGCTCACCATGAGCTCGCCGAAAACCTTCTGTTCCGTGTCGATGCCCGCGGCGAATTTCTGCGTGATCGCGGCGCCAACTGCTTCGAGTGCGCGCGTGGGCGCGGCGAGCCCGCGCGATACGGACGCCACGGCGGTTTTCGCGAACTGCAGGAATGCTTCAGCTTGAGGATGTTTGCAGGGCAGATCGCGCACACGCCGGATCGGCGAGGCGTCTTTGATGAGCTTCAGCGCGAAGTTGCGTGCCGCGATGTCGAGTGACTCGCTCGTCAACACATCGAACAGTGCGGTGCCATTGAATGTGGATGCGGGAACCGTGGCGCCCGAAACGATCATGTTGACCGCCGCTTCCAGACCCACGAGCCGTGGAAATCGCTGGGTCCCGCCCGCCCCCGGAATGAGGCCTAGCTTGACCTCCGGGAAAGCAATCCTGGCGTTGGCCAGCGCCACGCGGTAGTGGCAGGCCAGCGCGAGTTCCAGGCCGCCACCCATGCAGGCGCCACCGATCGCCGCGACCACCGGCTTGTCCGCCGTTTCGACGATATCCACGACGGCCGGCAGGAACGGCTCGGCGTAGAACGCGTCGCCGGCGAATTCCTTGATGTCGGCGCCACTCGAGAAGGCACGTTCGTTGCCGATGATCACTACTGCACGCACCTTGGTGTTGGCCAGGGCGCGATCGAGCGCCGTGCCGAGCCCTGAGCGCAGCGCGTGTGACAACGCGTTCAAAGGCGGATTGTTCATCGCGAGCCACGCGATGCCCTGTTGGAGCTTGTAGCGGACGACCGTCATGGGCCGATCATAAGCACGGTGGCGAGCGCGAGTCGATCAGGCAACACCCGCAACGCGCCGTCTACAGTTTGACGCGCCGCCAAGCGCCATGCCGCCAGCGCCAGAGCATGCTGCAGCCTAACAACGTGCAGTAGATCATCAGGGCGAGCCACCCGCCCTTGGCACCGAGGCCGTACTGTGGCAGGCCGTCTATCCAGCCCTGGCCGGGCGCGAATATCAAAGTATGCGCGAGCGGCACGAACAGGAACCACGACAGGCACAGCGCGGTGGCCGCCGGCACTCGCGTGTCCCCGGCGCCGCGCAGGCAGAAGCTGGACCCGCAGTACAGGCCGTCGAAAATCTGGTATGCGGCCGCGGGCCACAGCAGCACCAGGCCCAGGGCCACGACATCGGCAGCCGACTCACCGCCGCCACTGACGAACAGCGGCAGAACCCAGGGACCGACCACCAGCAACAATACCGCCACCACCGCCATCAACGCCGCGCACATCAGGATGATGACGTTGCCCAGGCGATTCGCCCATTCGCGGTCGCCAGCGCCGATGGACTGCCCCACCAGCGTCGTTCCCGCCAGTGCGATGCCGATGGTGGGCATGTAAGCCATGGAGGTGAGCGCCATGACTATCTGCGTCGCGGCGGCGCCGGTTGCTCCCGTTTGCGCAATCATCATCTGCGACAGCGCAAGCCCGAGCACGTCGGCGCCGTACATCACGCCGATGGGCAACCCGACCACGAGTTGCGCGCGGATCACCGCCAAGCTCGGGCGCCATGTCAGGTTCGATCGATAGCGACGACCCACCTCGCCGCTCAGGAACAACCCCATCGCCAGCATCACGCCGACCAGCTGCGCGACATTCGTGCCCCAGGCGGCGCCCCTCATTCCCATGTCGAGTTCGAATATGAAAAGCTGATTCAGGATGGCATTGGAGACGGTGGTGACCACCACCACGGCCATCGTGAAGCGCACGGCCGAGATGCCGTTGAAGAACCCCATCGCCGCCCAGCCCATCGAGCCGATGAAGGCGCCGGCCATGCGCGGCTTCCAGTACTCGAGTGCCAGGGCTTCGACATGCGGATCGAGGCCGAAGGGCTGCAGCAGAAAGGGTCCGGCGTAGGCCAGCCCGAGGAACAACGGCACGAGCGCAATCGACGCCCACAGCGCGTTCCACAACGCCCGTGACGCGTGCGCGCCACGTCGGCTGCCGTAGGCTTGCGCCACGAAAGTCTGTACCGCCAGCCCCACCCCACCGAACAGCAGGATGGCGCAGAACATGATCCAGTAGATAGCGCCCATCGCCGCCACCGCGTCGGTGGAGAGGCGGCCAATGAACCACAGGTCCGTGAGGTTGAGCAGCGCCTGTACGGCGTTGGTCGCCATGAGCGGCGCGGCGAGCCTGAACACCTCACGGAGATTGACGTGCTGTTTGCCCGCGGAATCGAATTGCCGCGCGGGCAGCGGGGAAAGGACCGCGTTCATGCTGACGCGTCCAGTGCCCCTGCTTTGCGCTGCTGACGCGTTTCAAAGGCGCGGCCGAGCATACGCGTCGCCGCGAGGAGCAGGACGCAAAGGCCAGCGCAAAACCAGGCGATGCCCACGAGACCAATGCCCGCAATGAGTACATACAGCCACTGCGCCGCCGAGTCGGCTCCGCGCTGCAGTACGGTGTCGATGAGGCTCTTGCTCTTGAACTTGCTTTCCGGATTCAGCACCGTGAACAGCATTTCGCGCGGCGGTTTTCCGAGCCCGTAGTCGGCTGCGCGCCGCAGCACCTGCGTCACCAGCAGTATGCTGCCCGCCGGAAACATCGCAAGCGCGATGAAACTCGCACCGATAAGCGCCGGCATGGCGGACAGACTCAATGCGACGCTGCCGCGTCGCGTGAGCCACGTAACCACCACCGCCTGAAAGAGGAGCGACAGCAGATTCACCGCGATCTCCATGTTCGCAAAAATCGCCGATCGATCCGCGACGGTTGCGTACGCCATCGAGACATATTTCCCCTGCTCGTTGTACATGAACGCGCCGATCGTCTGTCCGGCGATGATCACGCCCGCGATGCCGAGTAGATAGGGAGTGCGCACCAGGCGGCCCAGATCGTCGAGCGCGCGTCCACCGACGGGGATCGCGGCGTCCGGGACTGCCTGTCCATTCGCCGACCGACGCAGGGCACTCCTTGCCGCGGAGACCAGACCGGCCGTTGTCATGATGGAGACGCAGGCGAAGATGATGAGCGGCGTCGGGCCGACCGTCCGCACCAGCGAGGTTACGAGAAACGGGCCGAGCAGCGCACCGGCGCTCCCGCCCGCAGCAATGTAGCCATAGAAACGCTTCGCGAGTTCGGGCCGCCATACATCGGCCATGGCGCTCCAGAATACGGAGATGACGTAGAGATTGGCCGACGTGAGTGCAACGAAATACACGAATGCCAGGGCCTTCTCGCGCGGGTACCAGTGGAGGCCGAGCGCCAGCGCGACAAAAACCGCAGCGAATGGCGTACACACGTACCACAGCAACATTCCTCGCGGCGTACGCCCCACCAGCCACCAGTAGATGGGCAGCAGTGCCGCGGAACAGACCAGCACGGCCGAGAACAGGATGGAGTTGCGTTGCACGCCGACTTCGAGCGCGAGCGCCTCGCGCATTGGCCGCAGCGTGTAGTAGCCGCACAGCAGGCAGAAAAAACCTGCGGCCGCCATCAGCAATGCGCGCCGCTCCTCGGGGTCAACCGGGACTGTCGGCGACTCGGTCTTCAACGTTGCATCGTCAACGCAAGGATTTCAGCGTTCCGGTGAGATGCGGCTTTTCGCCCTGCGCGTCGCGCAGCGCGAACGCCGACCCGTTCTCGATGTCCCAGCGCTGCAGCATCAGCCAGGCCGGCATGTAGATGGGAAGTTTGAAGTTCACGTTGAGTTCGCAACCACCGTCGAATTGCGCGGCCTCGTAGTCAGAAGCCAGGCGCCCCAGCGACCACATGCCGTGGGCAATTGCGCGCGGGAAGCCGAAAGCGCGCGCGGTGAGATCGCTCATGTGAATCGGATTCACGTCGCCCGAAATGAAACCATAACGTCGCCCGAGGCCGGCCGGCGCGCGGAAGCTGCTGGACTTGATCGTCAGCCCTTCGGCGCCGTTTTCCACGGTGCGGCTGATGGTAGTGGTCTTTGCGGCGCCTGCCGGCGTTCGCCTGCGTGCCAGGAAGGTGCAGGTCTCGTCCCAGCGCGGCTGCCCGCCCACGACGTATTCGGTGTGCAGGTCAAACTCCTGCCCGCGCTCGGTTTCCCGATGGCCTTCGATCCAGCAGCGGATCTCCGCGGCCTCGTCGGCCGAGAGAGGCTCACGCATCGCGATGCGATTCTGAACGTGTACGAGACCAAACAACTTCACCGGAAAGGCCTCGGCGCCCAGCATTGCCAGGTGCAGCGGCATGGCGAGGATGTGCGGATAGGCGATCGGCAAGGTGGCGCCGGCCGCGGCGCCGCAAATCTCCGAGTACTGGGCAAGATGCTTGCGGTCGATGACCACTTTGGCCAGGCACGACTCGATGCGCGGCACTTCACCGCCCTCGGGCACCAGCGAGGGCTTCCGCGAGACCATGATCTTTGGATACATCGACCAGACTGCGGGCGCGCGCGCGAATTCGAGCGAATGCTTGGCCTGCATGGGTTCCCCAGTGTTTCGACCGCGGCTTACGGCGCCAATTGATCGATGACGATGTTCAGCTTTCCGTCTTTGCCGACATGATAGCTAACTTGTCCGAACGGGTCGCCGCTGGTCGCGGTCGGCGTTCCCCCAAGGGCCACTCGTGCAACGACTTCGAGTTGCTGTCCGGCGGAGATGCGCCGCGATTCCATCATCGCGTCGGCGGCGGACAACTCGACGTCGACGGGAAACGCCGCCGGGAGGCGTTTCGCGGCAAATGGCGGCCCGGGCGCTTTCGGATCCCGCGCCGCCACAAAGAGGATTGCGCCGGCAGGCACCTTCCCGGCAAGCGCCGGCGCCAGTGTGACGTGCACGGAGACTTTCGGCCCTGGTGCCTGCTCCACTTCGGCCACCACGCCATCGAGCGCCTGCAGCTGCTTGTCGATGATGTTGCGGATCTGGGGCGGCGGATCGAGTGTCAGCATTCGCTGGAAGCGCTCGCGCGCACTCGCCGTTTCACCGCGGCTCAGCGCCGCGAAAGCGCTGTACAGCAGCGCCTTGGGATTGTCGGGTTCCAGGACCAGCGCGCGATCGAACAGATGTCCGGCGGCGCCGCGAAGCTGTTCGAAGTCCTGCGCAAGAAGCGACTCGGCCACACCGACGATGGCATCGGCATTCTGGCCATTGGCGAGGCGATCCGCACGCTGATAGGCGCGCACCGCGAGGGGAAACTGTTCGAGCGTGCTGTAAGTGCGGCCGAGCATCAGCCAACCTTCCAGATCATCCGGTTCGGCGGCCAGGCGCCCGGCGAGTTTCGCTGCCATTGCCGCTGGCGTATCCGCCACTGCCGGCAATTCAACCCAGGAATAGTTGCTGAAGGCGGCATACAGGCCGGCGCCCCCTAACAACAGCGCGACGAGGACGCCGCCGGCGGCAAAGCCGGCTGCCGGGCGGGAATCTGGACGTTGCCGCATGAGCGGCAGCAACAGCAGTACGGCTGCGCCGGTCGCCAGGGATCCTGCGATCAGTACGAAGGCGAGCATCATCGCGCGGATTCGTCGGTGTCGACGACGCTGTCATCGGCGGCCACCATCGACGCGCGTTGGCGAACGATGCGCACGGCAACGAACACACCGATGAACAGCAAGAAGAATGGCGCGACCCACACCCAGGCGGTGGACGCCTGGAACGGTGGACGGAACAGGATGACATTGCCGTAACGCGCGACCATCGAGTCGCGAATTTCCTGGTCGGTCTTGCCGGCGATGATCTGCTCGCGAACGTCGCGGCGCAGATCCGAGGCAAGTCCGACCGGCGAGTCGGCGATGCTCTGATTCTGGCACTGCATGCAGCGCAACTCGTGAGAGA
>DASTTJ010000015.1:0-5248 GCA_035760205.1 Steroidobacteraceae bacterium
CCATCAACACGATGGTGGACCAGCTGCGTTCGTTCGCCTCGGAAGTGACGCGCGTGGCGCGCGAAGTAGGTACCGACGGAAAGCTGGGTGGACAGGCGGAAGTGACCGGTGTGTCGGGCGTGTGGAAAGAACTCACCGACAACGTGAATTCCATGGCGTCCAACCTCACGAACCAGGTGCGCAATATCGCCGAAGTGACCACGGCCGTGGCACGCGGCGATCTCTCCCGCAAGATCACGGTGGACGTGCGCGGCGAAATCCTGCTGCTGAAGGAAACCATCAACACGATGGTCGACCAGTTGAACGGCTTCGCGGCGGAAGTGACGCGCGTGGCCCGCGAAGTGGGTACGGAAGGAAAGCTGGGCGGTCAGGCGACCGTGACCGGTGTGGCCGGCACCTGGAAAGATTTGACCGACTCCGTGAACGCCATGGCGACGAATCTCACGGGGCAGGTGCGCAACATCGCCGAGGTCACCACGGCCGTGGCACGCGGTGACCTTTCCCGCAAGATCACGGTGGAAGTGCGCGGCGAAATCCTGCAGCTCAAGGAAACCATCAACACGATGGTGGACCAGCTCAACTCGTTCGCCGCCGAAGTGACGCGCGTGGCGCGCGAAGTGGGCACCGAGGGAAAACTCGGCGGTCAGGCCAACGTGCGCGACGTGTCCGGGGTGTGGAAAGAGCTCACCGAAAACGTCAACGTCATGGCGAACAACCTCACCGAGCAGGTGCGCGGCATCGTCAAGGTGGTGACCGCGGTTGCCACCGGCGACCTGCGCCAGCGCCTCACGGTGGAATCGAAGGGTGAGGTGGCGGCGCTCGGCGAAACCATCAACTCGATGACGGGCACGCTCGCCATCTTCGCCGACCAGGTGACTTCGGTGGCGCGCGAGGTGGGTGTGGAAGGGCGCCTCGGCGGCCAGGCCCACGTGGCCGGCGCATCCGGTACGTGGAAAGATCTGGTCGCCAACGTGAACATGCTCGCGGCGAACCTCACGACGCAGGTACGTGCCATCGCCGAGGTGGCCACGGCCGTGACCAAGGGCGACCTGACGCGATCCATTCAGGTTGAAGCGCGCGGTGAAGTGTCCGAGCTCAAGGACAACATCAACGCGATGATTCACAACCTCCGTCACACGACGGACCGCAACACCGAGCAGGACTGGCTGAAGACCAACCTCGCGAAATTCAGCCGCATGATGCAGGGCCAGCGCGATCTCGTGACGTTGGGCGAAACGCTGCTCGCGGAGTTCGCGCCGCTGGTGAGCGCGCACCAGGGCGTCATCTACATCGTCGACTACGAAGACGGACAGCGATACCTCAAGCAGCTCGCGAGTTACGCCGACGTGCGCGATTCGGCCGAGCCTCGCCGCTATCGTTTCGGTGAAGGCTTCGTGGGTGAGTGCGCCGTGCAGCGCCAGCGCCTGTTGCTTGCGCGCATACCGCCGGACTCGCTGCGCCTGAACAGCGGGCTCATGGATGCCCAGCCGCGCAACGTCATCGTGCTGCCGGTGTTGTACGAAGGCGAGATCAAGGCCGTCATCGAACTTGCCTCGCTGTACGAATTCACCGCCTCGCACCTCGCATTCCTCGAGCAGCTCACCGGATCCATCGGCGTGGTGCTGAACACCATCGAAGCCACGATGCGCACCGAGGGCCTGCTCAAGCAGTCGCAGGAACTCGCGGGCGAACTCCAGACGCAGCAGGTCGAACTGCAGCAGACCAACGAGGAAATGGCCACCAAGGCCCGGCTGCTTGCCGAGCAGAACGCGGAAGTGGAACGCAAGAACCAGGAAATCGAGCAGGCCCGCAAGGCGCTCGAGGAAAAAGCGGCGGAGCTCGCGCTCACGTCGCGCTACAAGACCGAGTTCCTGGCCAACATGTCCCACGAGCTGCGCACGCCTCTCAACAGCATCCTGATTCTCGGCCAGCAGCTCTCCGAGAATTCGGAAGCTAATCTTTCGGCGCGCCAGGTCGAGTTCGCCAAGACCATTCATGCCGCCGGCACCGACCTGCTGAACCTCATCAGCGACATCCTCGACCTGTCAAAGATCGAATCCGGCACGGTCACGGTGGAAAGCGAGGAGCTGGCGTTTTCGCAGTTGCGCGAGACCATCGATCGCAACTTCCGTCACGAGGCGGAATCGCGCCATCTCACGTTCACCACGGATTTCGATCCGCGCCTGGGCCGGCACATGGTCACCGACGCGAAGCGCCTCATGCAGATCGTGAAGAACCTGCTGTCGAACGCGATGAAATTCACCGCGCAGGGCAGTGTGCGCCTGCACGTCGGCCCGGCGATGCTCGGCTGGAGCGCCGATCACCCGGTGCTGTCGCAGGCGACGCATGTGGTCGAGTTCGCAGTCACTGACACGGGCATCGGCATCTCGGCCGAGAAGCAGAGGATCATCTTCGAAGCCTTCCAACAGGCGGATGCGGGCACGGCGCGCAAGTACGGCGGCACCGGACTCGGGCTCGCCATCAGCCGCGAACTCGCGCACCTTCTCGGTGGCGAGATCCGGCTCAAGAGCTCGCCGGGCTCCGGCAGCACCTTCACCCTCTATCTACCGCTCACCTACCAGGGCGCGGCGTACGGCCGTGGCACGACCCCGACCTTCATCAGGCAGCCGTCCGCGGCGTTGCCGGCGCCGGTTCTTCCGGCGCCACACATCGAGCGCGTGGAGGACGACCGGGATTGCATCGACGAGGGTGACAGTACGGTACTCATCGTCGAGGACGAACCGAGCTACGCCCGGATGTTGCTTGAAGCCGCGCACGGCAAGGGCTTCAAGGTACTGGTGGCACAGAATGGCGCGGATGCGTTGTCACTGGTACGCAAGTACCTGCCCGATGCCGTGACGCTCGACGTGTTCCTGCCCGACATGCTGGGCTGGACGGTGCTCAATCAGCTCAAGCGCGACCCGGACACTCGCCACATCCCGGTTCAGGTGCTGACCGTGGAAGAGGAGCGCCAGTACGGCCTCGAGCGCGGCGCCGTCTCGTTCATGACCAAGCCGACCACCGTTGAAGGGCTGGAGTCCGTGTTTACCCGGATCCGGGAGTTTATCGCCCCGCGGGTGCGCGAGCTTCTGGTCATTGAGGATGATTCCGCCGAGCGCGTGAGCGTCGCGGCGCTCATCGAAGCTTCCGACATCCGCATCTCCACGGCCGAAAGCGGCGCCCGCGCGCTCGAGTTGCTGCGCGAGCGCAAGTTCGACTGCGTGATTCTCGACCTAAAACTGCCGGACATCTCCGGCTTCGAGCTGCTGACCGAGATTCAGCGCGATGAGCGCCTGCGCGACGTTCCGATCGTGGTGTTCACCGGCCGCGAGCTCACGCCCGAGGAAGAAACCGAGCTGCGGCAGCGCGCCAAGAGCATCGTGCTGAAAGGAGTGCAAAGCCCGGAGCGGCTGCTCGATGAGACCGCTCTGTTCCTGCATCGCAAGGTCAGCGACCTGCCCGAAGCCAAGCAGCGCATGATCGAGAAACTGCACGAGAGCGACGAGCCGCTGCGCAACCGCAAGGTGCTGGTGGTCGACGACGACGTGCGCAACATCTTCGCGCTCAACAGCCTGCTCGAACGGCACGGCATGAACGTGATCACGGCCACCAATGGGCAGGACGCGATCGATCTGCTGGACAGCAATCCGGACTTGTCGCTGATCCTGACCGACGTGATGATGCCGGAGATGGACGGCTACGAAACCATGCGGCGCATCCGCGAAATTCCCGCGTTCCACATGCTGCCCATCATCGCGCTCACGGCGAAGGCCATGAAGGGTGACCGCGAAAAGTGTCTGCAGGCCGGTGCTTCCGACTACGTGGCCAAGCCGGTGAACACCGGCCAGCTCCTGTCGCTGGTGAGGATGTGGTTGCAGCCATGAACGACCGCAGTACGGCGAATATTCTGATGGTGGATGACCAACCGGCGCGGCTGCTGACGTACCGTGCGATTCTCGAGCCACTGGGCCACAACCTCGTGGCGGTCAACTCCGGTCTCGAAGCGCTCGACGCCCTGATGAAACAGGAATTCGCCGTCGTGCTGCTCGATGTCAAGATGCCGGGCATGGACGGCTTCGAGACTGCCGAGCTCATTCACGACCATCCGCGATTCGAGACGATCCCGATCATCTTCGTGACCGGCGTGCACGTCACGGAGTTCGACCGCCTGAAAGGGTACAAGGCCGGCGCCATCGACTACGTGTACATCCCCGTCATCCCCGAGATACTGCGCAGCAAGGTCGCGGTGCTGGTGGAGTTGTACGGCAAGCGGCGCGAGCTGCAGTCCGTCAACAAGGAACTCGCCGATTCGAACAAGGCGCTGGCGGATGCGAATTCGGCGCTGCAGACCGAGAAGACGCGGGAGCTCCAGGAGCTCAATGGTCACCTGCAGCGCGCCAACGACGAGTTGTCGCGCTCGGAGAACATGCTGAAGGATGCGGTGGTCAAGCGCGACGAGTTCCTTGCCATGTTGTCGCACGAACTGCGCAATCCATTGTCCCCGCTGCGTAATGCCTCGCACATGCTGATGCAGGGGGAAACGCAGGATCCGAAGATCATCTGGTCGCGAGGGGTGATCGAGCGGCAGTTGAAGCACATGATCCGGCTGGTCGACGACCTGCTCGACGTGTCGCGCATCGCGCGCGGCAAGATCGTGCTGGTCTCCGAGCGCGTCAACGTAGCGGATATAGTCGCGGCGGCGGTGGAAACCGTGCAGCCGTTGCTGGAACAGAAGAAGCAGCATCTCGAGGTCAGCAATTCAGACGCGAGCATGACCGTTCGCGGCGATCCCGTACGGCTTTCGCAGGTCGTGGGCAATCTCCTGCACAACGCTGCCAAGTACACGGGCGAGGGCGGTCGAGTCGTACTCGTCACACGCTCCAATGCGGACCAGGCCGAGATCTGCGTTCGCGACACCGGCATCGGCATCTCCGAGGAGTCCATGCCGCGCATCTTCGAGCTGTTTACGCAGATTCCGAGCGAACGCGTGAACACCGGTGGCGGACTCGGTATTGGCCTCGCGCTGGTGCGCGCGCTGGTCGAGCTGCACGGCGGCAAAATCAGTGCGTCCAGCGGCGGACTCGACCGCGGCAGCGAATTTATTGTCCGGCTGCCGCTGTCTGTCGAGAGCGAGGCGGGCCGCGATGGGTCGCTAACTACGCCGGCGCCGGAGCCGGGGTCGGGCGTGCAGGTACGACGCAATATCCTGATCGCCGACGACAACCAGGACGCGCTCGAGAGCCTGGCG
>DASTTJ010000016.1:0-2137 GCA_035760205.1 Steroidobacteraceae bacterium
GCATCCGGAAACTGGGCGCGAATCCCGGCCCCCGGCTCGAGCACTACGCGTGCGCCGGTGGCTACGAACTTGTCTACAACCTCGGGTACGAGGCTGACGCGCGTTTCACCGGGCGCGCTCTCGCGCAGCGCGCCTATCGTAATCGGCATGGGGCTTGACTCCAGATTCTTCTATGGACAAGGCCCTGTGGCGATCTAACCAAAGGCCTTTGTTTCCCGTGTTAAATGAATGTCTTGCGGCGTTGAATTCTCGCACACGACTGGTCTATCTTACATGCCTCATGTTGGGCATCGATCTTGAAAAGGCAGATCGAGGTGACGGCTCGGATCTGCGCCTGCTCGCGAGCGACTTGGGTCGCGCGCTCTCCCAACTCGTTCTGCGAACAGACGTTTCGGGAATGCCGCTCGAATGGATCGATTACAAGGAAGCGGCGCGGCTCTATCACCAGCAGCAGGTTGCCTATACCTGCGGCAGCCCGCTGTTCAAGCTTTACGGCGGTGTTAGCGCTCGCACGGGTTTCCGGACCGTGCTCGAGGTCAACTCCATCGTCGCGACCGTCGGTCATACCGGCAATCCGGGCAACACACGCCAGGACTACGTTCCGCCGCTGAACAACCAGACACTGTTCCGGCGCGACGCGCACTTCTGCCTGTATTGCGCGCAGCGTTTCCCGGTGCGCGAGCTGTCGCGCGACCACATCCGGCCGTTCAGCCAGGGTGGACGCGATGTGTGGACGAATGTTGTTGCCGCGTGCCGTCGCTGCAACAACCTCAAGGCGTCACGTACGCCCGAGCAGGCGAAGATGCAGCTCATCGCGGTGCCGTTCACACCGACCTACGCGGAGTACATTTTCCTGAAGGGTCGGCGCGTGCTTGCCGACCAGATGGAATACCTTCGTGCGCACTTCCCGCGGCACTCGCCTCTTCACGCGCGGATCAAGCGCTACCTGAGCTGAAGAAATGGAAATGGGGACATCCCTCATTTCCTTGTAACAATCGCAGGCGTCGTTGCAACGGCACTCACGTCAGGCGATTGTTACAAGGAAATGAGGGATGTCCCCATTTCTTTACGGCTAACTATTGCGCCGAAACCCGCAGCCAGAATCGCGCGACGACTTCCGCGTGGTCGGGTGAATGCCCGCGCACGATGAGATCGTAGTCGCCTGCGTTGAGACTTCCCGGGTCGCGCAACGTGAACGAAAGTTGCTTGCGGGCCACCGGCACCTGACGCGAAGAGCGCCAGGCGAGAGTCGCACCGCGGCGATTGACCAAGTCGACTTCGTATTCTGAGTACTGCGGCTTCTGCGGACTGTGGCCGCCTGCGCACTCGAGCTCGATCGTGCCGTCCTCACAAGTCAGCGCGACCACATCCGGTTCGATCGTCAGCTCCCGGGGAGCCGCAGTGAGCGCGAAGCTGATGTCGGGAGTGCTCTCGGCGCCGCGAACGTTGCCGAGACGAACAGTACGCGAAGGCGAGGTGCGATCATCGCCCGCGGAAACAATCCGGTTCGAGCTCGTCGAGACCGCGTCTCGCGGCAGCAGAATGCTCAGGCTCAGGCCGACGGAAACGAGGACGCTGGCGGCCAGCGCGATCTGCCAGCGGCGCTCATTCCTCTTGGCGGCAGGTGCGGCGGATTTCAGCCACCCGCGCCGCGCCGCACTCGCGATGCCTCGCCGCAATCGGCGTTCCATCTCGACTTCGGCGGCAAGCTCGGGGGACGCCACCAGCCACGCCTCGAACTCGGCGCGTTCGGAGCGGGACAGGTCACCCGCAACATAACGCGACACGAGCCGGGTCTGCTCCTCCAGTGAATTGCGATCAATAGACTTCATGAGTGACTTGTGTCACCAGGAGCCAAAATCTCTCACCCAAATTGTGAAAGACATCGCCAGCGGCAACAAAATTGAGGTAATTCGCGGAAAAAGGGCCAGGTGCGGGGCCCGTCGCTCAATGATAGTGCGCAGACGGCCGCGCGCGCGCATCAGCACGCGGTCGAAATGCTTAGGGGAAAGTCCGAGGTCGTGGCAGAGCTGCTGCTTGTCCGTGCCGTCTAGATAGAAACGCATGAGCAGCTGGCGGTCGCGCTCCGTGGGCAATTCTTCGAGCAGCTCGGCCACGGCCTGCGCGAGGTGCCGGT
>DASTTJ010000017.1:0-13495 GCA_035760205.1 Steroidobacteraceae bacterium
GACAGACTGCGTTACCGGTTCGAGAACACTCTTTCCAGGGGCACCATCGCCATCATCGGCTGGCTGGCGCTGCTGTCCACCGCCATCGTCATGCTGGCCGCGCTCATCCTCGCGGCCATGCACGTGGGCCAGGACCCGGCCGACCACGAACATCCCTACGGTTTCTTCGAGGGCATGTGGCAGAGCATGCTGCGCACGCTCGACCCAGGCGTGGTGGCCGGCGACAACGGCTGGCAGCTGCGGCTGCTCATGATGATCGTCACCATCGGCGGCATCTTCATCGTCAGCATCCTCATCGGCACGATCACCTCGGGCCTCGAGGCCCGTCTCGCAGAGCTCAGGAAAGGCCGATCGCGAGTCATCGAAAAGGACTTCACACTGATCCTGGGCTGGTCCAGCAAGGTGTATTCGATCATCGGCGAGCTGCTGATCGCGAACTCGAACCAGAAGGATCCGTGCATCGTGATCCTCTCCGAGCGCGACAAGATCGAGATGGAAGACGAGATCCGTGCCAAGTTTCCGAGTACGGCCAACACACGAATCATCTGCCGCAGCGGCAACCCGCTCGATCTGGACGATCTCGCGGTCGTCGACCCGCACTCGGCGCGGTCGATCATCGTGCTGGCGCCGGAAACGCAGAACCCCGACATCCACGTCATCAAGTCGGTGCTGGCCATCACCAACAACCCCTTTCGCAAGCCGGAGCCATATCACATCGTCGCCGAGATCCGCGAGCCGCGGAACCTCGAGGCCGCGGTGCTGGTGGGGGGCAAGGAGGCTATCTACGTGCAGGGCGAAGATCTCATCGCCCGCGTCACCGCGCAGACTTGCCGGCAGTCCGGACTGTCGGTGGTCTATACGGAGTTGCTCGACTTCGACGGCGCGGAGATCTATTTCAAGCCCGAACCGGGCCTGGTCGGCCGCACGTATCGCGAAGTGATCTCCGCCTACGAAGATTCCACAGTGATGGGCGTGATGCGCGAAGGCGGCGAAGTGCTGCTCAATCCGCCGATGGATACCAGCTTTGGCAGCGGCGACCAGGTCATCGCCATCACCGAGGACGACGACACGCTGGTGCTGTCCGCGACCTCGGGCGGAGGTTTGCCCGACGTGAGCACGCTGTCGCACCGCGAGCGCCTGCCGCCCGCGCCCGAACGCATCCTGATCCTCGGCTGGAACGGCAAGGCCAAGGCCATCATCGAAGAGCTCGACAACTATGTCGCTCCGGGTTCCGAGACCATCGTGATCTGCCGCGCCGAAGGCGTGCGCGACATCCTGATGGGCGTGGCCAAACGCATGCGGCGCCAGAAGGTACGTTTCGCCGACGGCGACATCACCCATTCGGCGACGCTGTCCGCGGTGAAGGCCGCGACTTTCGAGCATGTGATCCTGTTGAGCTACAGCGAACTGCCCATCCAGGAAGCCGACGCCAAGACCCTGATTACACTGCTGCATCTGCGCAATCTCGCGGATGCGGCCGGCATGCGCCTGTCGATCGTCAGCGAAATGATGGACCTCCGAAATCGCGCGTTGGCGCAGATTGCGCGCGCCGACGACTTCATCGTCAGTGACAAGCTCGTCAGTCTCATGATGTCGCAGCTCTCGGAGAACAAGAACCTGGAGCAGGTGTTCAAGGTGCTGTTCAGTTCCGAAGGATCGGAAATCTATATCCGGCCGATGACCGACTACATCAAGCTTGGCAGCACGGTCGATTTTTACACCGTGATCGAAGCGGCTGCGCAGCGTGGCGAAACCGCGATAGGCTACCGGCTCATGGAATACGCAGACAGCAGGGAACGCGGCTTCGGGGTCAACGTGAATCCGAAGAAATCCGCGAAGCACACCTTCAACGAACGCGACCAAATCGTGGTCCTCGCGGAGAATTGATGATCACCCGCCGCAAGTTGCTGGCAGCTTCCGTCGCCGCCGCGCTGGCGCCAGGCGCTTATGCCGCCGGAAGCGGCGAGAAAGAGCTGAAACGCATCCGCGAGCGCATCGGCGGCCGGCTCGGAGTTCATGCGCTCGACTCACAGAGCGGCAAGCGCTGGGGACTCGACGAGAATTCGCGTTACGCTATGGCGTCCACATTCAAACTACCGTTGGCCGCTGCGCTGCTGTGGCAGGTGGATCGCAAGGCATTCACGCTCGAGCATTCGCTGGCCATCTCGCGTAAAGATCTGTTGCTGAACTCACCCGCAGTCGAGGCGAAGACTGCCGCGCGCGCGGACGCGATGACCATCCGCGAATTGTGTGGCGCCGTCGTGACTCAAAGCGACAACACCGCGGCCAACATCCTGCTCGCTGGAATCGGTGGGCCGCGGGGGCTGACCTCTTTCTTCCGCACCCTCGGCGACGAAGTCTCGCAGCTCGATCGCAATGAACCCGGACTCAATACGAACCTGCCGGGTGACTCGCGCGACACGACCACGCCGCGCGCCATGGTCGATTCGATGCTGAAGATATTCACCCAGGACGTGCTGTCCATTCCGTCGCGCGCGCTGCTCATCGACTGGATGATCGCTTCGCGTACCGGACTCGACCGCGTGCGTGCCGGTCTGCCGAGATCGTGGAATCCCGGCGACAAGACCGGAACCGGAGAGAATGGCGCATTCAACGACCTGGTCGTTGCCTATCCACCGAAGCGGCGGCCGGTCTTCATGGCCGTCTACATGGACGCGTCGAAGCTCGGGCCAAAGGAACTGGCGGCTGCGCATGCTGACATCGGCACCCTGATCGGAAAAGAGTTCGCGGAGACAAAAACATGAGAACAAGAACTGCGTTCCTTGCTCTGGCCCTGCTCGGACCCGGAGTGGCGCTGGGTCAAAGCATGGAAGAAGTCGTGGTGACCGGGATGCGTGCTGAAAGCTCAGCCATCCCGGGCACCAGCCTCAAACGCCCCGGCGACTTCATCCTGCTCATGGTGCAGGTGAGCAACGATTCACGCGACTCGAAGACTAGGAAGGACGAAATCGAAGCCACGTTGCGAGCCATGCTGGCCGCGGCCGCCAAGGACAAGTCCATCGAACTCTCGGTGATCGGCGACAACAACCTGGTGCTGCCTCTCAAGCTGGACTCGGCCACGCTAAAGCTCGTCGGCGGCAAGCGGCCGGATACTTCGGAGACCACTATCAGCGTGAAGACGCGCATCCCGCAGACCGTGGGCAACAGCTCGGCGCTGGTGGCGAAACTCAAGGATTTCGCGGGCAGCATCAAGCCCGTGGGCCGGACCATCATCGACGATGACGGCGACTTCGAAATCAGCATCGTGAATCCTGCGCAGTACCGCGACCGCGTCATCGAACTATTCGGCGCCGACGTGAAAAAGGTGACCGCGGCGCTGGGAACCGACTACAAGGTGGTGGCGCGAGGCATCGACGCGCCCATCCAGTGGGTGAAGGACGGTATGCTCGAGGTGACCATTTTCGTGCCGTACAGTTATGACGTGCTGCCAGCGAGCGTCACTTCTTACTCGGTTTCGGAGTGACTCTTTCATGAAAATCAGATCGTTGCTGGTGCTGTTGTGCGTGGGTGCTGCGGGTCCGGTCGCGGTCGCGCAAACGGCCGGCCCTGAACAGACCCAGCAGCAGTTCGATGAAGTAGCAGCGGCGGACCAAGCGCTGTTTTCAGCATTCTTCGATCGCTGCGATATCGCGGCGCTCGCCACCATGGTCACCGACGACTTCGAGATGTTCCACGACAAGAACGGCTTCATGACCAAGTCGGGCAAGGAATTCCTCGATGGGATCACCGGCACCTGTGCCCGCCAGAAAACCGGCGAGGACTACCGCGCGCGCCGCGAGCTGGTGCCGGGAACACTCAAGGTCTATCCACTGAACAACTACGGCGCCATCGAAGTGGGCGTGCACCGCTTCTATCAGCTATTGCCCGGCAAACCCGAGAAGCTGGTCGAAGTCTCGCAGTTCACGCATGTGTGGAAGAAGGACGAGAGCGGCTGGAAGCTCGCGCGCGCGCTCAGCTACGACCACCGCCTGACGGAGTAGTCAACGCATCGTTCGCAGGATGCGCGGCGGCAGCAGCCAGACCAACGTCGCGCTCCCGGGGCCGATGGTCTTCTCAAACCGCACGCAGGCCGCTGCACCTTTCTTGAATTCGCTCTTGATGAGCGTTGGCTCGACGGCGAGCGCCGCCGACAGCCACGCACTCAACTCCGGTTCGTGCCCCACGAGCAGGACGGCGGTACGACGCCGGGCTCGCAGCAGGTCGAAAACCCCGCGCGGCGCCTTGCCGGGTACGAGTTCGGTCATTTCATTGGCGGCCTTGAACCTGGCGGATTCCGTGAGTATCGCCGCCGTCTCGCGCGCGCGGACCAAGGGGCTCGTGAATATCGCCGCGGTCTTCGGCACGCAGCGAGCCAGTCCCGCCGCTGCTTTTCGAAATTTGCGCATCCCCGCGGTCGTCAGCGGTCGCAGTGCGTCGTTTGGCCATCGTGTGGAGTTGCGCTCGTGCGCAATGGCGTGTCGGACGAGATAGACGTACATCACACCACTCCAGCTCCACCCGCCATTTGGTCCGCGGCGCGCGCCTGTTCGCGCATTGCCGACAGGAGCTCGCGCCAGCGGCGGCGTTTGATTCGTCGATATGCCTTTGAAAACTTGCGCTGACATTTTCTGCAATCGCTTTGATCCCGCTCCACGAGACGCCCCACGAGAAACGAGGTGGCTGCCGGTACGAGCCGCCCGCTCGTGACCAGTTCCGTGAACAATCCCGCCCGTACCGTGGAGTCGTGATATTCGCCGAGCACATGTTGCAGTTTTGCTAGCGCGTCCAGGTATTCACGCGCTGCACCGCCATAAAGGCTGCCGAACGCATCCAGCGTGTATCGCAGGCGCTTGGCGCGAATGCGCACGCGGTGAAAATCGTCGGCGGTCGAGTCGTCATTGAGACGGTCGGCATGCTTGTGCAGCTTCCCGGCGGCATGGCGAATGAGCTCGCGGGCCACGTTGGCGGTGATGACCTCGCGCGAGCGGGCGCTGCTGGCGGTCCCCAGGCGCAACTGATCCTGCCAATGCGTGACCCAGGTGTGCATGCGGTTCGAGTCGAGCAGGCGCAACAGCCGCGTGCGGGCCCCGGCGCGTCGTTCCGTGAGTCGTTCGCGCAAGGGCTCGATTGCCGCGCGATCGGCGCCGGTGAAATCGCTGGACGAGCCGCGCAGAAAGTGGAGCTGCACGTCGCAATCCCGTACGGCACCGAGCGCATCGATGAGTGCGCGCAGGATTTTTCGCGACCCGACGGCCCAACGCGGACCAAACCCCGTGAATACACGCAGCAGCACGTCGAGATGGCGCGTGGCGACACGCATCTGGTGAACAGATTCTACGGAGCCGGCACGCACTGACGGTTCCTCCTCGAGAACCCGAGCGAAATAGGTTCGCAGCAACGCGAATTGGGTTGCTGCGAACGACTGCGCAGCCCGGATCTCGACGTCGCCCGCAGGCGCGGCGGCCAGTGGATCGAGTCCGGCCGCATCGAGTCCGGCACGAAACTTCGAGGTCTCGACAGGTTGAAGGTTGGCGGCGTCACGCAGTTGCGCCACGAAGGATTCGAGGGCCGCGGGCGTCGCGTTGATGCACTCGACTTCAACGCGCTTCAATTGCAGCGAGGTGCCCGAGGGAGCATCGATGGATGTTTCATCGAGGTCCACTTCCGCGAGCGCCAGATCCGAGTCTGCCTCGAGCAATTGCCGGCGCTCGCGCCGGGTTCTGGCCTTGAACAGCGGCGCCAGCGGCCGTTCGCCGATGAGTTCGCGAATACGTTCGCCAATGCCCGTGGTGGCGACCACCGCGTTCATATCCGCGCCGTCGGTGCGCTGAGAGAGCTCCGTCCGTTGCGCGAGGCCGTCTCGAGGTGCGTTCAGGGATTTCAGCGTGACTTGCGTTTGCTCGTCACCTGCGTCGGCGCGTTCCTGTCGCATGCGCAGTGCAAAGCCCGCGCGAAAGATCATCCAATCCGGCGAATCGTAGTAGGTGTCGGTGAGCTCGAGCGTGGGCCTGATTGTCAGGCGGCGATCGGAGACTTCATGGGGTTGCGCGGCCAGCCAGGCGCGTGCTGAGTCGAGGGCCGGCGCCGTGAATTGCCATTCCTGTTCGGTGTTTTCGATCATGTTCTTGTGACCTCCGTACACCGCTCGAATTCACATGCGCGATCGTTCTCGCGCAATGGCCCGGAATCCGATATCGCGCCGGCATTGCATGCCCGGCCAGCGGATGGAGTCCACCAGTTTGTAAGCTTCCGCCTGCGCCGCGAAGACGCTGTCGCCCAGGCCCACCGCGCACAACACTCGGCCGCCATGGGTGAGCACCTTGCCGTCTTCGGCCCTGGTCCCGGCGTGAAACACCTTGCCGGGTAGTTTGGCCGCGGCGCCAAGTCCCGAGATCTCATCGCCTTTGCGCACGCTGTCCGGATAACCTTCGGCGGCCAGCACCACACCCAGCGCCGCACGTGAATCCCATTCGGCGTGCACGGTGTCGAGCCGGTGATCCAGTGCGGCTTCGCACAACTCCACCAGGTCGCTTTTGAGACGCATCATGATGGGCTGCGTCTCCGGATCGCCGAATCGGCAGTTGTACTCGAGCACGTTGGGCGTGCCATCGGGGTGCACCATGATGCCCGCGTACAGAAATCCCGTGTACGGCGTGCCGTCTTTGGCAAGTCCGCGAATCGACGGTTCGATGACCTCACGCATGATGCGTTCGTGCATGGCGCGGTCGACCACGGGCGCGGGCGAATACGCGCCCATGCCGCCGGTATTGGGGCCGGCATCGGCGTCTTTCAGCCGCTTGTGATCCTGCGATGTGGCCATGGTGACGATGTTCCTGCCGTCGGCCATGACGATGAAGCTGGCTTCTTCGCCGGGCAGGAATTCTTCGATGACCACCTGCTCGCCGGCGGAGCCGAACTGGCCGTCGAACATCGACTGAGCGGTTGCAATCGCTTCCGAGGCGGAATCGACGATAACCACGCCTTTGCCCGCCGCCAGGCCGCTGGCCTTCACGACGATGGGCGTGCGCTGCGCGCGCACCCAGTCGGGGTCGAAGGTTTCACGGGTAAACGTGGCGTAGGCCGCGGTGGGAATGCCGTGGCGTTTAAGGAATTCTTTGGTGAAGGCCTTCGAGCCTTCGAGCTGCGCCGCCGCCTTGCGTGGCCCGAAGCAACGCAAACCAGCGGCGGCAAAGGCATCGACCACGCCGATGACGAGCGGACCCTCGGGGCCGATGATGGTGAGCCCGACCTTCTCGGCTTTGGCGAGCGCCACCAGGCCGGCGACATCCTCGGCGGCCACATCGACATTGCGCACGCGCGGCTCGGTGGCAGTGCCGCCGTTGCCGGGCGCCACCAGCACTTCGGAAACCTTCGCGGACTGCGCGCACTTCCACGCGAGCGCATGTTCGCGCCCGCCGGAACCCACGATCAGGATTTTCATATTCTTGGCGGCTAGTGCCGGAAGTGGCGCATGCCCGTGAACACCATGGTCATGCCGTGTTCATTGGCGGCGGCGATGACTTCATCGTCGCGTTTGCTGCCACCGGGTTGCACGATCGCCTTGATGCCGTATTCGGCGGCGACATCGATGCCATCGCGGAATGGAAAAAAAGCATCCGAGGCCATGGAGCTGCCCTCAACCTCCAGACCTTCGTCTTTTGCCTTCAGTGCAGCCACTCGCGTGGAGTACACGCGCGACATCTGCCCCGCGCCGACACCGATCGTCATGCCATCGCGGGCGAATACGATGGCATTCGATTTGACGTACTTGCAGACGCGCCACGCGAACCAGAGATCGGCGTACTGAGTGGGCGTGGGCCGCTTCTCCGTCACGATCTTGAAGGAGTCCGGTTGCGCCAGCGCGGTATCGCGGCTTTGCACCAGCAGCCCGCCCACCACGCTGCGGTATTCGAGTTCGGACGCGGGTCCTTTTGACAGCGGGCCCACGACCAGCACGCGAACATTTGCCTTGCCAGCCAGCACGGCCGCGGCCTCAGCCGAAACGGAAGGGGCGGCGATGACTTCGACGAACTGGCGGCTCGTGATGGCGGTGGCGGTCTCCGCGTCGAGCTCCCGGTTGAACGCAATGATGCCGCCGAACGCCGAGGTGGGGTCCGTGCGATACGCGCGGTCGTAGGCATCGGACAGCGACACGGCGGTGGCGACACCGCAGGGGTTGGCGTGTTTGACGATCACGCAGGCGGGTTCGTTGAACACCCGAACGCATTCCACGGCGGTGTCCGTGTCGGCGATATTGTTGAACGACAGTTCCTTGCCCTGGAGCATGGTGGCGCCGGCCACGCACGAGCCGGTGGGCTTGAGCTCGCGATAGAACGCCGCCTTCTGATGCGGGTTCTCGCCATAACGCAGGTCCTGAATTTTTTCGTACACCAGCGGCAGGGTTGCCGGAAACGACGTCGCGTCTTCGCTCTCGCGACCCAGAAGATAGTTGGACACCATGGTGTCGTACCTGGCCGTGTGCGCGAACGCCTTGGCCGCCAGGCTGGATCGCGTGTCGATGCTGGTGGCGCCGTCGTTGGCGTCGAGCTCGCCTAGAACCTGCCCGTAATCGGCGGGATCGACGACGACCGTGACCGATTCATGATTCTTTGACGCGGCGCGCACCATGGCCGGGCCGCCGATGTCGATGTTTTCGATGGCATCCGCGTACGTGCAGTCGGGTTTGGCCACGGTCTGCGCGAACGGGTAGAGGTTGACCACCAGGAGGTCGATGGGCGGGATGTCGTGCTGGGCCATGACGGCGTCGTCCGTGCCACGCCGGCCCAGCAGGCCGCCGTGGACGCGTGGATGCAGCGTCTTGACCCGACCGTCCATGATCTCCGGGAAGCCGGTGTAGGCGCTGACGTCGATTACGGGCAGCCCCGCATCGCGCAGGGCCCGGGCGGTGCCTCCGGTGCTCAGGAGCTCGACTTTGCGTTCGCTGAGCACACGCGCGAAGTCCACGAGCCCCGTCTTGTCGGAGACCGACAGCAGGGCACGGCGAATCGTAACGAGCATTAGGGTCTTTTTTGGATCAGCCAGAGAGGCCGAACTGTCGCAGTTTCTTGCGCAGCGTGCCCCGGTTGATCCCGAGGATCGCGGCGGCGCGGCACTGGTTGCCGGACGAATAGTCGAGCACGGCGCGGAACAGCGGCTCTTCGACTTCGCGAAGAACCAGGTCATACAGATGTGCCGGCTTATGACCGTTGAGATTGGAGAAGTAGTCGGAGAGCGCGCGTTCGGCGTGATTCCGCAAAGGCACTTCGAGCGCGCCATTGCGACCGGAGTCTTTTCTTGTCCGTGAAGTTTTCGCCGTCATTGCCGAGCCCCATCGTCGTGTCCGAGCCTGAACACTTTCTACCTTAGACACACGCCGCGATACCTCCCCAGGTCACGGCGGTGGTCTCGACTCTGGTTTGCATCCAGAGATCCAGACTCTGCTTCGTCAGCGCAAACTGTGACGCGGACGTCGAAGCTGCCATCAACTCCCGATGTACATCGGGCGCGTCCTGCAATTTTTCGAAATACCAACCGAGGTGTTTGCGCGCGACTCGAAGTCCAGTCTCTTCGCCGTAAAAAGCGTAGAGGGATTCGAGATGCGCGAGGATGGTATCACGCACTTTCTGGAGTGGAAGTGCGGGCGCAATTTTTCCGTGAGACAAAAAATAATTGACATCACGAAAAATCCACGGCGAGCCATGTGCGCCGCGGCCGAGCATTACTCCTGATGCGCCCGTGAAATCAAGCACGCTGCGAGCTTTTTCTGCCGAATCGATGTCGCCATTTGCAAATAATGGAATGCTCACACGCGATCTGATTTCGCGAATGGTTTCGTACTCCGCTGCTCCGTCATAGAAATCTTCTCGCGTGCGACCATGAATCGCGAGCGCTGCGATGCCACACGATTCAGCGAGTTGCGCGATACGCACACCGTTGCGCAAATCACGACTCCAGCCGGTGCGCGTTTTCAATGTGACTGGCACGCTGGATGCCGAGACCACCGCCTCGAGAATGCTGGCCACCAGAGGTTCATCGGTGAGCAACGCCGAGCCACACAGACGGTTGCACACTTTTTTGGCGGGGCAGCCCATGTTGATGTCGATGATCTGCGCGCCGAGATCGATGTTGCGTCGCGCGGCTTCGGCGAGCGCCTCCGGGTCTGCTCCCGCAAGTTGCACCACGCGAGGCTCCGGTTCGCCGACATGATCCATGCGACGTTGTGTTTTCTTCGTGGTCCATAAACGCACGTCACTGGTGATCATTTCCGACGACGCGAGGCCTGCGCCAAACTGGCGCGCGATTTGCCGGAATGGACGATCAGTCACTCCCGCCATGGGTGCGAGCACCACGGGCGAGCTCAGCTCATAAGGACCGATGCGCATGAGACGTCGCTCAGGTTCAGCCGGCGGCGCGACGCCGCGCGTCATTGGCGCAGCCAATGGCGCCGCCTTCACACTTGAGGCAGGCGTCGATCTCGAAGCCGATGGCGGCCTTGTTCGAATCGATCACGTGCAGCTCGACATCGATGCGTTGGTCTGGCTCGAGCAGCCGCATGTTGGTCGCGCGCTTGGGAAGGTAGTCCACAGGCTCCAGGTCCCGCGTAGCCACCGCCTTGCCATAAAGATCCTGAAGCGTCAGTCGCAGCAGCGGCAGCGGTTGCACACGCGCGCTTTCGTTCTGCACGGAGAGCCGCACGCGCAGATGCGAGCCGCCGGCGCCCACTGCTTCGGCGCCAAGCTGCTTCACTGAATAGGCGGTCAGGTCCCAGCGCGGTATCAGCGTGACACCAAACCAGCCGTACATCTCGGTGGCAGCGGGGCCGAACGTGGTGTTGAGGGCCAGGCTCTGCCGGTTGTAGTGCAGCACCTGCACGAGCAGCAGCAACGCCAGCAGCGCAATGCCACCCATGTACTGCCAGCTCGGCCGATGTTTCACCGGTGAGCCCAGCAGTGGCTCGAGCACCGTATCGCTGGGCGCCGCCACACCGGTACTGGCGCGCGCGACTTGCACCACCGCCGGTTCATCGATGGCTTCGTATTCGGCCGTACGGACGCGCACCGCTTCGGCCTCGGCTTCCGCGAACATCTCTTCGACCCAAGGTGGATCCGGTGTGTTGGGTGCCTCGGCGGCCGCCGCTTCCGCGGCCAGCGGCGATTCCTCGATCACGGACTCGTCGTCGGCAGGCGTGTCATCGAGCAGCGACCATTCGTCAGCGGCGATCGTGTCCGTACCGGCGTACTCCGTTTCGGACAGCACTTCAGGTTCAGGCTCAGGCTCAGGCTCGGTCTGCGGCTCTTCGGCGAGTACGATTTCTTCATAACTCCCGGTGCCGGTGTCGTGCTCGGCTTCCTGCGGAGAGATGAAGATGTCCGACACATCGGTCGCGGCGGCGTCGAACTCGAGCGATTCCTCTTCGGGCGCCGCCGGGGGATCGGGTTCTGGTTCTGGTTCGGGTTCGGGTTCGGGTTCGGGGTCCATCGCGACGCCAGAACCGAGCGCGGGTTCTACAGAGGGTTCGGGCGCGGTCTCGAGCAGACGGCGCTTGGCGGTATCGGAGACGGTGCCGCCGGGCTCGCCTTCGCGCAACGCGATCAGCGCGTTGAATACGTTTGCGCAGCGTCCGCAGCGCACGTATCCCTGCCCGGCGCGCAGATCCACGGTCGTAACGACCAGCGTCAGCGTGCATTTCGGGCAGACGGTGAACACGCGCGAATACTCCTCGTGGGCCAGTCTTAGACGCGACGACGGCCAGTGAGTGCCGTCCAGCCGTCGCGGGAGGCAAAGGGCTCAATATCAAACCATGCTGCGTGCGCGCGTGTCACCTCGTCCGCCTGCGCGCTCAGCAAGCCGGCGAGCACGATTTTCCCACCCGGGCGCGTCAGCGCCGCGAAACGCGGCGCCAGTTCGCATAGCGGACCGCACAGGATGTTAGCCAGCAGAATGTCGGCGCCCTGAGGCAGATTCGCTTCGGTGTCGACCACGCGCACTTTTTCTTCCACATCATTGGCGGCCGCGTTGTCGCGGGTCGCAGTTAGCGCCTGAGGATCGATGTCGAAGGCGTGCGCCTCACGTGCGCCAAGCTTCACGGCCGCCACCGCGAGCACGCCCGAGCCGCAGCCGTAGTCGATGGCCACCTGGCCCTGGGCGGCGTTCTCGTCCAGCCAGGCGAGGCACATGGCGGTCGTGGCGTGAGTGCCGGTGCCGAAGGCGAGCCCCGGATCCAGGCGCACGATCACGGCGTCCTGCGTATGTACGTGTGCGTGGTGGGGCGCCACCCACAGTCGCCGTCCGAAGCTCATCGGGTGGAAGTCGCGCAGCCATTCGCGTTCCCAAACGCGGTCGGCCAGCGTCTCAAGGGTAAGACGCGCCGGTTCGACGCGTAGCACGTGTGAAAGCCCGGCGATCAGATCATCCGGCGAAGTGTCGAACGGAAACAGCGCCTGCAATCGCGAATGCGGCCACAGCCGGAATTCACCGGGAGCCGGTTCGAGAATCGGGTCGTCGCGCTGATCGGTATACGAAACGGCGACGGCGCCGAAATCCAGACAAGCTTCCTCGACGCGCTCGGCGTCGAGATCGTCCAGGGTCAGCGTGATGGCAAGGTGCGGCACAACTTTAACTACGACCGCTTCTTACTTGAGGCCCAGGCGGCGCTCCAGGTAGTGGATGTCCTGCCCGCCCGTGCGAAACGCCTGGTGGGTGAAGATTTCCTGGTGCAGCGCTGTGTTGGTCTTGATGCCTTCGACCACCATCTCCGCGAGCGCATTGCGCATGCGGGCGATTGCGGTCTCCCGGGTATCGCCGTGCGCGATCACCTTGGCGATCAGCGAATCGTAGTGCGGCGGCACGTTGTATCCCGAGTAGATGTGGCTATCTACCCGAATTCCGGGGCCACCCGGGGCATGCCAGAGCTTGATCGGGCCGGGCGAGGGCATGAACGTCTTCGCGTCCTCGGCGTTGATGCGGCATTCGATGGCGTGACCGGTGAACGTGATGTCCTTCTGCGCGTATTTGAGCTTCTCCCCCGAGGCGATCATCAGCTGTGCTTTTACAAGGTCAATCCCCGTGACCAACTCCGTCACCGGATGTTCGACCTGGATGCGCGTGTTCATCTCGATGAAGTAGAACTCGTTGTCCTGGTACAGGAACTCGAGTGTGCCGGCGCTGCGATAACCCACGGCGACGCAGGCGTCGACGACGCGCTTCCCCATCATTTCGCGCTGGGCGTCGGTGATGCCCGGCGCCGGCGCTTCTTCGACCACCTTCTGATGGCGGCGCTGCATGGAGCAATCGCGCTCGCCCAGGTGAATGACGTTGCCGTAGTTGTCGGCCAGCACCTGGAATTCGATGTGCCGCGGCCGCTCCAGGAATTTCTCCATGTACACCTGGTCGTTGCTGAAGGCGGCCAGCGCCTCGGCCTGTGTCACGCTGATGGAGTTCAGGAGCGAGCCTTCGCCGTGCACCACGCGCATGCCGCGCCCGCCGCCGCCGCCGG
>DASTTJ010000018.1:0-4690 GCA_035760205.1 Steroidobacteraceae bacterium
TCCGCCCAACTACGGCTTTTGGTGCCCGGCACCGCCCTTACCGCCTTTATGGGGCCGCGCCACTGAAAAATTCCACGGCGAATCCCACGACCGCTTCCACGCGCGGCGCGCAACGTCCGCATGGTCATCAACACCTCAAGATTTGGAGTCGATCATGCTGAAGCTGACATTCGCGGCGTTGGGCCTTGCGGCCTGCGCCATTACACCACTCGCGCAAGCGGGTAACTTGCCGGGCTATCGCGACGATCCGGCGGTCATTACCGAATGGAACAAGATCGCGGAAGGCGCCATTCCGGCATCCGCGGGCGTCACGTTGCCACGCACCTACGCAATGATGCACATCGCGATGTTCGACGCGGTGAACTCCATCGATGGCGGATACACCGCCTATCGTGTGCGCGTGCCGGCGTGGCACGGCGCCTCGAGCGAGGCCGCCGCCGCGCAGGCGGCGCACGACGTGTTGACTTCCCTGCTGCCCTCCGGCGCCGCCACCTTCGACGCCGCGCTGGCCGCGCGCATGGCTAACATCCATCCGCTACGCGCGCAGCTCGGTGCCAACGTGGGCCGCGAAGTGGCGAAGAAGATTCTCGAATGGCGCAGCACGGATGGCTGGGCGATGCCCCAGACATTCACTCCGCCCGCGCTGCCAGGTGTATGGCAACCGACACCTCCAGCCTTCGCGGCGGCGGCTTTCGTGCAGGCCGGTGATGCCAAACCTTTCGGCCTGCCCACACCTTATTACTTCCTTCCGCGCCGCCCTCCTTCCCTGAACAGCCAGGAATACGCGGACGCGGTCAATGAGATCAAGGCAATTGGCGGCGTCACCAGCACCGTGCGCACCGCGGAGCAAACCCTGCAAGCCCGCCTGTGGGCGAGTGTCGGCTACAAGGATCTCTGGAGCAGCGTCTGGAACCAGATCACGCGCACCACGGCAAACGAATACAAGCTGACCATCATCGAGTCCGCGCGTCTGTTCGCGCTCGTGAACGCCACCATGCAGGATGGCGTGCATACGGCGCAGGCCAGCAAGTTCGTCTTCCAGCTTTGGCGTCCGGTGCACGCGATCCAGCGTGCCGGTGAGGACTTGAACCCAGGCACCGACGCGGACCCGTCCTGGATGCCGCTGCTAACTACCCCGCCCTATCCGTCGTACGCCGGGAACATGGCCTGCATCGGCGCAAGCACGGCGCGCGCGCTGGCGCTGTTTTACGGAACGAATGACATTCCGGTCACGGTGCAGTGGACCGGCTTGAACGGCAACGCCGACGTGGCGCGCCCGTTTCAGGGCTTCTGGCAGATCGCCGAGCACCAGGGAATCAGCCGTGAATACGGCGGAATCCACTATCACTTCGACACGACGGCGAGCCAGGAAGTCTGCCCCAAGGTGGCTGGCTACATTTTCGCCAACTACATGCGGCCCAGAAAACACTGACAGCCTCGGTTGAGTTTGGATCCTTGGAGACTTGGAAACTTGGGCGCCTCCTCGTGGGGCGCCTTCTTCTTTCAGGCCGTTTTCAGGTTTGGGGCCGTCGCGGAATGCTGCTGGCCCAGGAGGGCGGCGCCCCCGAGGCGCCCAGTTCGGCGCTGGCCTTTCGCAGCGCGGCAACCAGCGAATTGATCTGGGGCACCTGCTCCTGGTGCGGCGTCGAGGAGAGACGCTCTTTCATGCGCTCCAGAGTTTCGGCGAAGTCCCGCAGGCGCTTTGACGCATTCACATGATCTTCCATCGACGAGGTCACCGATTTCTCGATGTTGTGCAGGTGGCCCAGCATGCGTTCGAGCGTACCCGCATCGCTGCCGCGCGGATCGCGCGCCTGTTCGTGTTTGAAGACCACGCGGAGCAGGTTTCGAGCCTGTTCGACGGGATTGGGCTGTCGTTCGAGTTCGGCGTTCATTCGGCGTGACACTGGCATCCGCAGGGAGGCTTGTCCATCAGAATCCATGACCTGCCGGGTGCGAAACTTGATATTTCGATAATAGTCGTACTATCGTACGCGCCCATGAAAACCGCCAATGTCATCGATGCGCTCGGCGCGCTGGCCCACGAGTACCGTCTCGCCATCTACCGCCTGCTGGTGGAACAGGGCCCGGCAGGACTTGCCGCCGGCGCCATCGGCGAACGCGTGGGCCTCGTTCCCTCCTCGCTCACCTTTCATCTCAAGTCCCTGCAACACGCCGGATTGATCACCCCGCTGCGCGCCAGCCGGCAACTCATCTATAGCGCCGACTTCGCCGTGATGAACGAGCTGGTGGGTTACCTCACCGACAAGTGCTGTACGGCCAGTGGCGCAGGCTGCGTGGTGGAGTGCAAACCCGCGGTGACTGCACGGCCTTCGCGGCGCAGGAATGCGGCATGAATGCCATTCAGACGCGCCTGGGTCCGTTCCTGTCCAAACAACTTTGAGCGAGAACCCGTGATGAACGAGACCCCTTTCAATGTCCTGATTCTCTGCACCGGCAACTCCGCGCGCAGCATCCTGGGCGAAGCGCTCATCAATCATTGGGGGCGCGGCAAATTCGTCGGTTACAGCGCTGGCAGCACACCCAAGGGCACGGTGCATCCGATCGCACTCGAGCTGCTTCGAAAGCTGAAAATGCCCACGGAAGGCTTGCGCAGCAAGAGCTGGGACGAGTTTGCGGCACCCGGCGCGCCCAAACTCGATTTCGTCTTTACTGTTTGCGACAACGCCGCGGGTGAATCCTGTCCCTACTGGCCCGGCCAGCCGATGACGGCCCATTGGGGCGTCGAAGATCCGGCCGCGGTTGCGGGAACCGACACGGAAAAGTGGCTGGCTTTCCGCACCGCCTTCCGCGAACTCGAAAACCGCATCAAGGTTTTCACCGCCCTGCCGATTCGCACGCTCGATCGCGCGAAGCTGCAGGCGCGCCTGAATGAGATTGGCGCCACTTCTGTCAAAGAAGCGGGCTGAACCATGCGGCGCGCAGGCCTGGCGGAATTCCTGGGCGCGCTGCTCCTCACGGCCGCGGTGGTCGGCTCGGGAATCATGGGCGAGCGGCTCGCCGCCGGGAATGCGGCGGTCGCACTGATCGCAAACACCGCCGCCACCGTCGCGGCGCTGGCCACGCTCATCGCCACCTTCGGCCCCATCAGCGGTGCGCACTTCAATCCCGTGGTAACCCTGACCGCGCACTGGCAGCGGCAGTTGCCGGCCGGTCGCGCCGTGGCATACGTGGCACTACAGATTGCGGGTTGCTGCGTTGGCGCCATGCTGGCCAATGTGATGTTCGAACTACCAGCGATCCAGGCATCCACGCACGTGCGCACCGGCGGCGCGCAATGGCTGTCGGAACTCATCGCCACCGCCGGCCTCATCTTCGTCGCTTTCAGCGCACCTTCGGTGTCGGCTGCCGCGTGGCGCGTCCCCGCCTGGATCGGCGCCGCGTACTGGTTCACCGCCTCCACTTCATTCGCCAATCCCGCGATCACCCTAGGCCGCGCGCTCACGGATTCCTTTGCCGGAATCCGGCCAGCGGACGCCCCGGGTTTCATCGCCGCGCAGGTGGCGGGCGGCATGCTGGGCGCCCTCCTGTTGCGGATCTTTGCCGACCGCCGGGTGCCCGCATGACCGACTCCGTCGCGCGCGCCGCCCGGTTCAATCGCGATTGCGACTGCATGGGCGCCGACGTGCCGGCGTTGCAGCAGCGCCTCGATGCCACGTTGGCTGACGGCGCGGTTACCGACTCGATCGTCGCCAGCCACCCGCATCTGTTTTCGGGAACTCCGGTATTTCTCGCCCGCGAACACTCGCGACAGATGCAGCGGGTGATCGCCTCCGTCGGCGCAGTCGCCGCGCTTCCCGCCTACCGCGAAGAAGTATTGGGACGCGCGCCGGCCATCGCTCGCCCGGCGCCACGATGCCATGGCGTCTTCTTCGGCTTCGATTTCCACATCGCCGCGGATGGGCCCAAACTCATCGAGATCAACTCCAATGCCGGCGGGGCCCTGCTGAATATCGAAATGCGCCGCGCGCAGCAGGCCTGTTGCGAGCCCGCGGCCGCCTATCTACGCGATGAGCCCGGCGCCGAATCGCTCCAGGGAATGGTCGTCGACATGTTCTTGCGCGAGTGGCGGCTGGCGCGTGGCGGCCTGCCGCTTCGCACTATCGCGATCGTCGATGACGCGCCGGAAAAACAGTATTTGTATCCTGAATTCCGGCTGATCCAGAAACTGTTCGCAGCGCATGGCCTGCGCGCGCTCATCGTCGACGCGAAAGATCTGGTCGTCGAGGGCGATGCGCTCCTGGCCGAGGGCGAACCCATCGACCTCGTGTACAACCGCAGCACTGACTTCTATTTCACGGACCCGGCGCACGCGGCGCTCGCCTGCGCCTATGGCCGCGACCTGGCGGTCATCACGCCGCACCCTCATGCGCATGCGTTGTTCTCCAACAAGCTCAATCTCGTCCTGTTGAGCGATGCCGCGTCTTTGCAGGCCATGGGCGCGGCCGCGGCCGACATCGAAGTGCTGGGGGATGCCGTGCCTTCCACGCGTCGCGTCGGCTCGCCGGAAGCGCTCGAGTGGGCAGATCGCAAGCAGTGGTTTTTCAAGCCGGCTGCCGGCTTCGGCAGCCGGGGAACCTACCGCGGTGACAAGATCACGCGGCGCGCCTTCGACGAGGTGATGCGCGGCGACTACATCGCGCAACGAATTGCTCCACCCAGCGAGCGC
>DASTTJ010000019.1:0-5987 GCA_035760205.1 Steroidobacteraceae bacterium
GCTTGCGCGGCTCGATGCCGGCGATCCAAGGGTCGCACTGCGTTTCGAGCTCTATTGTCGGGGCATCGAACTCGCCAATGGCTACCATGAGCTCACCAGCGCCGCAGAACAGCGAATGCGCTTCACGGCCGATCAGCAGTCGCGCAAAGCCCGCGGACTCCCGACATTCGTGCTCGACGCGCACCTGCTGGCGGCACTGGATGCCGGACTTCCGGATTGCGCCGGTGTCGCGCTGGGATTCGACCGCGTGATCATGCTTGCCATGAACGCCGCAAGCATTGATGACGTTCTCGCCTTTCCGACGGAGCGCGCCTGAATGAGCCACGCCACCCAAAGGTACGACTTCAGCGATGCGGATGCGGCTTATCGCGAACTGGCCCGCGATCTCGCGGCGCTGCTCGCGGGAGAACGGGACCTGATCGCCAACGCCGCCAACACCGCTGCTCTTGTTTACGACGCACTGCCCGGCCTCAACTGGGCAGGCTTCTACTTATATAAGAGTGGCGAACTGGTGCTGGGGCCCTTCCAGGGCAAGCCGGCCTGCGTGCGAATTGCGATGGGCAAAGGAGTCTGTGGCACCGCGGCCGCGCGCCGCGAGACCGTGCTCGTCGAGGACGTGCACGCCTTCCCCGGGCACATCGCCTGCGACTCCGCATCGAATTCCGAGATCGTGATTCCCTTGTTGCGCGGCACGGAGCTGCTCGGCGTGCTCGATCTCGATAGCCCGTTGCACGCGCGCTTTGGCGCCGCCGACGCGCGCGGCCTCGAAGCGCTCGCGAAGATCTTCGTCGATTCGCTGGACTAACTAGCCCTTGGCGCGGGAAACGTATTCCCCGCTGCGCGTGTCGATGCGCAACAGTTCACCTTCGTTGATGAACAACGGCACGCGTACCGAGGCGCCGGTCTCGAGCTTCGCGACTTTCTGACCCCCCGTGGCGGTGTCGCCCTTCAGACCCGGGTCGGTCTCGATCACTTTCAGATCGATGTGCGGTGGCGGAGTCACCAGCAGCGGCACGCCATTCCACAACGTGATGATGCAGACCACGCCATCCTTGAGCCACTTGGCGGCGTCACCGACGGCCGCTTCGCCGGCCTGGAGCTGCTCGAAGTTCTCGGGATTCATGAAAGTCCAGAAGTCGCCGTCCTTGTAGAGGTACTGCATCTCGGAGTCCATGACATCGGCGGCTTCGATCGATTCGCCCGAACGGTAGCTTTTCTCGACCGTGCGGCCCGTCTTGAGATTGCGAACTCGGATGCGGTTGAACGCCTGACCCTTGCCCGGTTTCACGTACTCGTTGTCGATCACGGCATACGGATCGCCGTCGATCAGTAGCTTCATTCCGCCGCGAATTTCATTGGTCGTGTAATTGGACATGGGGATTCTCGTAGTTGGCCGTTTTTGGGCCTGCAAAAAAGACCGCGCATGATACCCACCCGGGGTTACCCCCGCCATACGAAACACTCGCGCCCATGGCGTGAGCAGGCTCGCAGGCAGTATCCCGGGGAACGGGTGCTAAACTCACCCCGCTTGTTTGAATGTGGGCGCAACGATTTCGCCCACGTCCCCGGGGAGTCAAATTGACGGACAATTCCGCCGTTCCGCTCATCGTTTTCTCACCGCAACGTGAGCCATCTGAATTCATCAACAGCCTGATGCGCAAGGCGGGCGAGCCGGTACATTGCACCTGGATCCCGGCGGTTCGCGATCTGGGCGAAGCCCTCGAGCAGCTCAACCCGGAACTGCTGATTTGCGCCTACGTCTCCGAGACCGATGCCAAGCAGGCGGCGACGGTGCGCGATCAGCTTGCGCCCCAAGTGCCCATGTTGCTGGTTCGTCCGCAGATTTCCGAAGGCGACATCGCCGTGGGTATGCGCATGGGTGCCCGTGACGTCGTTTCACTATCGGCCACCGATCGCGTGCAGGCAGTGGTCTCGCGCGAACTGCGCTCTTTCCGCCTCGAGCGCGCACTCAATTCCACGCTGCAGTCGGCAAGCGACTACCGGCGCCAGTTGCAGTCTGTGCTGCAACGCTCCAACGACGCCATCCTGCAAGTGCAGGAAGGGATCGTGGTCGACGCCAACCAGACCTGGCTCGAGCTGTTCGGTTACGCGGATGCCAGTGCGGTCGTTGGCCAGCCCCTCATGGATCTTTTCGAGGATCGTTCACACGCGGCGCTCAAAGGCGCGCTCGTGGCCTGCGGTCAGGGCAAGTGGACCGATCACCCGTTGAAAGTGACTGCGCTGCTCGGCGACGGCACGCAGCTGCAGCTCGACCTGGTGCTGACGCCCGGAGAATTCGAAAACGAACCCTGCGTGCGCATCATGGTGCCAGCGCGCAAACGCGACGAACGGCAGCTGACCACGGACCTGAGCGATGCGGTGAAGCGCGACGCCACCACCGGACTGCTGCTGCGACGGCCATTGCTCGATGCGATTGGTGTACGCATCGCGGCTCCGCCCGCGGGCGGCGTGCGATTCATGGCGCTGGTGCGGCCCGACAAGTTTGCCGAGCTGGAGAAAGACGTGGGCGCGCGCGCCAGCGAACAGCTCCTGAGCGAATACGCGGCGACGCTCAAGTCGCACCTCGGTCCCAACGATATCGCCGGCCGGTTCGCTGGTGTGTCGTTCCTCGCGCTGCTCGAGCGCGGCAATACCCATGACGTCGAAGCCTGGGCCGAACAGGTTCTGGCGCGCTTCAGCGAAAACGTATCGATGGTCGGTCAGAAATCCCTGCACTCGAGCTGCACCATCGGCCTCACCACGGTGCCGCCGGCCGGCTCCAACATCGACGCGATCGTTTCCGACGTCGTCGAAGCCGTGCGTCGCGCGCGCGGCCAGGGCGGCAATCAGATTTTCCATCTCGACAAGGCAGACACCGACACGCGCGTGCAGGCGTACGACAAGATCTGGGTCAAACACATCAAGTCCGCGCTCATGGAGAACCGGTTCCGGCTCGTGCAGCAGCCGGTGGCCAGCCTCCAGGGGGACGACCCGAACATGTTCGACGTGTTGGTGCGCATGCTCGATCACCAGGGCAAGGAAGTGTTGCCCGCGGAATTCATGGCTGCCGCCGAGCGCAACGACCTGCTCAAGAACATCGATCGCTGGGTGGTCGGCGCCTCCCTGTCGTTCGCCATGCAGAAGAAACCCGGCGCGCTGTTCGTGCGCCTGTCACGCGACAGCGTGCTGGACGCCGGCTTCACCGAGTGGCTCAAGACCCAGTTGGCGACTGGCGCGCACCAGCCTGAACGCATCTGCTTCCAGATCACCGAGAGCATTTTCGAGCAGTACATGAATGCCGCCGTGGCGCAGCTCGGCAATCTCAAGAAAATGGGCTTCCGCATCGCGCTCGAGCGCTTTGGCTCCGGCCGCGACCCTATCAAACTACTCTCGGCGGTGCCGCTCGACTTCATCAAGATCGATGGTGCACTGGTGCAGGATCTCGCCGGCAACTTCGAGACCCAGACCGTGGTCAAGAAGCTCGTCGAACAAGCCATCAAGCTCAAGATCGAAACGATCGCCGAGCGCGTCGAGGATGCGAATACGATGGCAGTGCTCTGGCAGCTCGGCGTGCAGTTCATCCAGGGCTACTTCGTGAACGCGCCCGAAGAAGTCGTCATGGCCGAAGGCCAGGGCCGGCGCTAGCCGAATGAAACGGCTCCTGTTGCTGGCGGTGATGTTGCTGCCACTCGCCGCACCGGCCGCACCACCGCCGGTGGAACGCAACGTGGTGTATGGCATGTACTCGGGGCTTGCGTTGCTGCTCGACGTCCATCGGCCCGCGAATCCCAATGGTTACGGCATCGTTTTCATTTCCGGAAGCGGCTGGCAGGCGGATTCCGGATACGGCGCGGGGCCGCTCAAGAACAACCAGATCGACCTGTGGGGTCCGCCATTGACTGCAGCCGGCTACACGGTGTTCGCGATCAACCATCGCGGTGCGCCGCGGTTTCACTTCCCTGCCGCGCTCGAAGACACGCAGCGTGCGATCCGGTTCGTGCGTGCTCATGCGAAGGAGTACGGAATCGATGGCGCGCGTCTCGGAGGCCTCGGAGGTTCTTCGGGCGGCAACCTCATCGGCCTCGCCGCGATGCTCGCGGCACCCGGCGACAGCGGTGATGCAGACATCGTGAATCGCGAGTCATCGGCACTTCAGGCTATCGTCCTGCGCGCGGCTGTGAGCGATCTGCGCACGGTGACGGCTCCGGCAGGTGTCGGCTACGTCGTGCAGTACATGGAAACGGCGTTTGGCGAGGCGACGGCCATCAAAGCGCTGTATGCCTCCGCATCACCCATCGAGCAGGTGTCACCGCGCTCGCCGCCTGCACTGTTGATACACGGCGACGCGGACAAGCTCATCCCCTACCAGCAATCCGTGGCCATGGAAGGCGCGCTGCGCGCGGCGAAGGTGCCGAGCCGGCTCATCACCATTCCGGGTGGCGAACACGGCGCCAATTTCGTGACCACCGGCGAGCCGCGACCCGACTGGCCGGACTACTTTGGCGCGACCGTCGCGTGGTTCGACCAATACCTGCGCGGCAGGCCGTAGGTTACTCGCTCGAGTAGATAGCCGTCGCCGCGGCGGCCACGCTGGTGACCCAGCCGCGGTACATGCCGCTCGAGTTCATCGCAAAGGCGATGTTGCCTTTGCCGTCCATGGCGATTACGCCGCCGTCGCCGCCCAGGGCGCCGATATCGGCGATCGTGGCTGACGCCGCCACCTGCACGCTGTCACCGCGCCAGGCGATGCGATCGCAGAGCTGACGCGCCGCGCTCGCGCGGATGAAGAATTCACCCGAGCCGGTGGCTGATACCGCGCAATTGCCGTCCGCCGCGTAGGTGCCCGCGCCGACAACCGGGGAGTCGCCAATCCGTCCCCAGCGCTTACCGGTCATGCCGCCCGTGGACGTGCCGGCGGCCACGTGACCACGCATGTCGATTGCCACCGCACCCACCGTGCCACGCGAGTGCGTCGGGTCGAGCAGCTTGGCGTTGTCGCGCCGCCAGTCGAGCAGCTGCTGCCAGCGTTGTTCGGTACGGAAATAGCCGGGGTCTACCTGCTCGAGACCCTGCTCCGCTGAAAACTGATCCGCACCCTCGCGCGACAGCATGACGTGTCGCGACTTCTCCATGACCGCGCGCGCCAGGCTGATGGGATTGCGCGTACGCGTCACGCCCGCGACGGCACCCGCCGCGCGCGTCGCTCCATCCATGATCGAAGCGTCGAGCTCGTTGCGTCCGTCGGCGGTGAACACCGCGCCGCGGCCCGCATTGAACAGCGGGTCGTCCTCGAGCACGCGGATCACCGCTTCGACCGCATCGAGGCTGGATCCTCCTTGCCGCAGGACTTTCGAGCCCGCGTCCATGGCAGTCAGCAATGCCGCGCGATAGGCGATCTCTTTCTCCGTCGTGAGGTCGCCGCGTTCAATAACGCCAGCGCCACCATGAACAGCCAGCGCCCAGCTCGAGCGGCCCGCGTCCTGCGCGTGCAGCGCCGTCGCGAACAACGAAGAGACCAGCAGCAGAACGCGGGATATCGAAGCCATGGCGGGATTATGCGCGCCTCGACGCCGCCTCCCCGTACCTTCTAGAATCTCGAGCACGGGGTGAACCATGACGATTTACGGATTGCTCACATTCTGCGCGGTGTACGCGCTCGCGGTGGCCGCGCCCGGGCCCGGCATCGCGGCCATCATCGCGCGCGGACTCGCGCACGGGCTCAAGGGTGCGCCCGCATTCATTGGCGGGTTCGTGGTGGGCGATCTGGTGTGGTTCGCCATCGCGGCCACGGGCCTGGCAGCCCTGGCCAGGACCGCGGCGACGCTGTTCGTGGCCATCAAGTGGGCCGGCATCGCCTATCTACTGTACCTGGCATACAAACTGTGGACCGCGCCTGCCAAGCAGGTGGAAGTCGACTCCGCGGACCGGAAGCAGCATGGCTGGAACGCGTTCCTCGCCAGCCTGATGCTCACGCTTGCGAACCCGAA
>DASTTJ010000020.1:0-5567 GCA_035760205.1 Steroidobacteraceae bacterium
GTCTCCATCTGCGCCCTGCCGGGTCACGGCCTGCAGCACGATGTCGAACTTCGAATTCAGGGTGGCATTGAACTGCACGCCCGCAAGCGAATCGGTGTAGAGCTCGACTTCATCCGCGGCAACCGCACGAGCCTGGCCGGCGTTGCGCCGGTATTCGATGCCATCCGCGCCATGCGTCGTCGCGGCCAGCGTGCCGAAGCCGCGCAGAGTGAACCGATGGGCTTCGAAGTCCTGCGCGATCGCCCGCGGCGAGGCCCCTGCGACGATCAGGAGAAGGAGCAGGCAAATACCCGACTGACGGTTGCCCCAATGGATGCCCTGCCGCACCTGCGACAGTCCCCCGAAAGTCTTTCGCTTCATGCACTACTTAACGGCAATTTGCCGAAACGCATGAGGGAGCCGTTTCACACCGCCGAATGTTATTTGCGCAACGGCGTAGGAGGACGTCCTACGTGCCGGTGGTGCCGGGCACCAAAAGTCGTAGTTAGCGCACCGGATCGAGGCGTGAATTGCGAGATTTGGTGCCCGGCACCACCTCAGGGTCTACCCGCAGCCCACGCGCTTTCGCTTGCCGGGCAGTACTGCTTGACGAAGTCGGCATGCAGCGGAAGCGCGTTGACCACCTCGGCAACCTTGGCGCGGTACTTGTTCATGAAGTCCTTGAGCTCACGATCGTCGAGCTGCGCGAAGTGATTGTAACTCGAGGGCTGGATGTGCTGTCCCATCATGACGGAGATCCACGAGTCCACGGTCATGAGCTCGCCGTCGCGGGTGTACGCATATCCACCGTTGCGGAAAAGCTCCACGCGCTGACGCAGCGTCTCGGGAATCTCCATTTCGCGGCACTCTTTCCAGAACGGCGAGTCCTCGCGCTGGTTGTACTTGTAGTGCATGCACACGAAGTCGCGGATGTGCTCGAGTTCGAACTGCGTCAACTGGTTGTAGTGGTCGGTCATCGGCTGGTTGACGCCGTCGAAAGGAAACAGCGTCATGAGCCGAACGGCGGCCGTGGTGATCGTATGAATGCTGGTCGACTCGAGCGGCTCGACGAAACCGGCCGCGAGACCGATCGCCACCACGTTCTTGTTCCAGGCCTTCTTGCGACGGCCTGCCTTGATGCGGATCAGCCAGGGCTCCTTGACGGGCCGCCCACCGGAATCCGTGACCAGCCGATGTCGCGCTTCGTCGTCGGACATGAACCGGCTGCAAAACACCACGCCATTGCCAACGCGATGCTGCACGGGGATGTTCCAGCGCCAACCGGCGGTGTGCGCGTAACACGCGGTGTATGGCGGGGCCGGCTCATCGACGATGGTCTGAAAGGCGGCGGCGCTGTCGCAAGGCAGGTAGTTGGACCAGTCTTCATACCCGGTCTTCAATGTGCCTTCGATGAGCAGGCCGCGAAATCCCGTGCAGTCGACGAATAGATCGCCGGCAATCACCTTGCCGTCTTCCAGCTCGAGCGCATCGACAAATCCGTTGGCGTGTGTGCGCACGGTTTTGATCTTGCCTTCGACGCGTTTGACGCTGCCTTTCTCCGACAACTTGCGCAGATATCGTGCGTACAACGCAGCGTCGAAGTGATACGCGTAGTTGACGCGTGGATTCTCGCGCAGCGCGAAACGCCCCTTCACCGCCGCCAGCCACTCATGGCAATACTCGCCAATGGGCACCTTGTGGCCTTGCGCGCGCGCATGCAGCCAGAAGTTGTAGAACTCCGCCATCCACGCGGGTTGCCCGTGGCGGCCGAAAGGGTGCAGATACCAGTCGCCGATGCGGCCCCAGTTTTCGAACCAGATGGCGACCTTGAACGTCGCTGCGCACTCGCGCATGAACTCGCGTTCGTCGATGCCTAACAACTGGTGGAAGCGGACGATGGGCGGCACGGTGGATTCGCCGACACCGATGGTGCCGATCTCCTCCGATTCCACCAGCGTGATATCGAGCAGGTCGCCGAATTTCTTCGACAACGCCATCGCGGTGACCCACCCGGACGTGCCACCGCCGGCAATGACGACCTTTCTGACCGCACCGGGTGCGGTTTGCGCGCTTTCCATCAGAACCCCCTTCAACGAGAGGGGATTATGCGGTCAGAACGGGTGTCCGAGGAAATGGGGGTACGGTTTGAGAAGGTCGCGGTCGCGCGCCAGCGAGCGCCCACGCACAGGAGATGATCTCGCTACAGCCGGGCTTTTCGATCGGCGTGGCATCGCGAGAGTAAGGCCGCCGCCATAGCGCGAAGTCACTTTGGTGTGGGTGGGAGAAAGGGCGGCGAAGAGTCCGATTGAAGCGGGGAGGCGGCTGAGTACGCTGTCAATCCGCATGACCCGGCCCGCTCGATCATCTCCTGTGCGTGGGCGCTCGCTGGCGCACGCCGACGTCATCGAACCGCGTCCCGTTTCCCCGCCCCGGCGAATAAGAGAAGAGGCCCTCCGGTCGCAGTCTTCTCACAGCAGGGACTTCAGCTCCCCACTTGCGTCCAAACGGAGCCGCCGCTCGTCGGAGAACGATCTCGAAATCCGTGGCCATACAGGCGATGAGTTTGCGGGCCGGGTACCCACAATCCATGGCACTGAGCCGCTCTCCGCTTCAAGCGGACTCTTCGCAATCTCTCCTCTCACCCGCATCAACATGTCTTCGCGCTGCGCGGCGTGCCCAAAACCCGGGATGCCCCTCCGCTCGAAGGGCCCGGCGAAAAGCAAACCTCATTGCCTGTATGGCCACGGATTTCGAGATCGTTCTCCGACGAGCCCCGTCCCCTTTTGCTAGCAAATGGGGAATGTCCCCATTAAGCCATCAAGCGGTGCGGAGAAACTGCTCGTGGGTGGGCAGATGCTCGACCATGCCGGCGATGGCGGCCTTGGCGTTGCGCAGGGTCTGCTCGATCTGTGCGTAGTCGAGGTTTTCGACTCGCGGGCAGTGCCCGTGCGGCCGGATCCCCATGCCCTCGAACACCGACTGCCAGCTCGAGGCGCGGAACAATTCGTCCACGCCTTCGCGCATGGCGCCGTGCGCCTTGAACAATTCGATGCGCTCCCGCAGCGTGTCGGGCAGCGGTATGTTCTTGCACCATCGCCAGAATGGCGTGTCGTCGCGCGCGGTGGCGGCGTAGTGCAGCACGATGAAGTCGCGCACTTCCTCGAAGTCCGCGACCATGCGCCGGTTGTACTCGCGCACCAGCGCGGCGTCGCAATCCTTGTCCGGAAAATAGCGCAGGAAGAAATCCATGCCGCGCGCAATCAGGTGGATGGACGTGGCCTCGAGCGGCTCGATGAATCCGGACGCGAGTCCGAGCGACAGGCAATTGTGTTTCCAGAACTGGCGCCGATGGCCCGTGGTGTATGGGATGAGGCGCGGCTCTTCGATGCAGGCTGCATCCAGCGAACGCAGCAGCGTGGCTTTGGCAGCGGCATCGCTCTCGAAGCGGCTGGAGTACACGTAGCCATTGCCGACGCGTTGCTTCAACGGTATGCGCCAGCTCCAGCCGGCGAGCTGCGCGGTAGCCCGCGTGTACGGCACGAGCGCACCCTTGTTCTCGGTCTTGCAGACCACGGCGCGATCGCAGGGCAGGTAGTTGGACCAGTCGAGGTTCTCGACTCCGAGCGTCTTGCCGATGAGCAGGCTCTTGAAACCGGTGCAGTCGACGAAGAAGTCGCCTTCGATTTTCCGGCCACTGGCGAGCGTGATGTTGTCGATGAAGCCGTCCGCGCGCTGGCCGACCTCGACCACCTTGCCCTCGATGCGCGCAAGGCCGCGCTCCTCGGCGTGCTTGCGCAGGAACTTGGTGACCAGCAGTGCATCGACGTGCAGCGCGTAGTTGGCGCCACCGATGGGCGTATTACGCGCCTTGGCCGGGTGGAAGAAGCGTCCCTGTTCGGCCATGACGTTGCATGGCGAAAAATCCTGCAGGGCGTCGGTGTTGCCTTCGGCGCGTGCCTTGAGCCAGCACTGGTAGAAATCGTGATTGCCGATCGGTTTGCCAATGACGCCAAACGGATGGAAGTACGAATCGCTGCGCTGATGCCAGCCGACGAACTTGATGCCTAACTTGTAAGTGGCATCGGTGGCGCGCACGAATTCGCCTTCGTCGATACCGAGGCGCTGGATGAGTCCCACGAAAGGCGGTACGGTCGACTCGCCCACACCAATCGTGCCCAGCTCTTCGGACTCCACGAGCGTGATCTCGCAAAGCTCGCGCTTCAGGTGCTGGCACAACATCGAAGCAGCTAGCCACCCGGAGGTGCCACCGCCGACGATCACGATTTTGGAAAGGGTCCGCATCACCAGTTCCGGTTTTCCACCATCACCCCAGGTGCCTCCTGGGCACGCGCGGTATTGTAATTCCAGTAGGCGGAGCTGCTGGCCTGTATCGCGCGGCGCAGCAGATCTATGGCCTTATGTCGCGGGAAACTCACGCGCCAGGCCAGCACCAGGCTGCGTTTGGGGGCCGGGTTCGCGAATGGCCGGGTCACGAGCAGGTTCGGGGCATAAAGGGGTGCTTCGGCGGCTGTCTGCGGAAGGATGGTCAGCCCCAGCCGCGACGCCACCATGTGACGCAGGGTTTCGAGCGTGGCTCCCTGGGTGAAGGTGCGCACGCCGACGCCCGTTTCACGATGTGGATCGAGGTGCGGGAAGGCCGCCAGGATCTGCTCGCGCATGCTGTCGCCCTCGCCTAACAACAAGAGCTCGGAGGGCAGGAGGTCCTGTGCCGTGATCGCAACCTTCGAGGCCAGGCGATGGTCCGCCGGCAGCAGCACCACGAAGGGCTCATCGAACAGTGGCTGCGTAACCACGTCCGTTTCGACAAACGGGGCGGTCACGAGGACGGCATCGAGATCGCCTCTGCGCAGCTTGCTGGCGAGCTCCGTGATGCTGCCCTCCTCCACGTACAGCGAAAGTTTGTTAGAGGTTTCCTGCAGCAGCGGGATGAACTGGGGCAGCAGATAGGGGCCGATGGTCGGCAACGTGCCGAGCGCGATGGGTCCTTCGAGCTGATCACGATCCGCGTCGGCCACATCCTTGATGGCTGCCGCCTGCTCGAGCACACGCCCGGCCATGACGACGATTCTTTCGCCGAGCGGCGTGGGAAGAATCTTCTGCTTGCCGCGCTCGAACAGGACGCCGAGCTCTTCCTCGAGTTTCTTGACGGCGATGGATAACGTCGGCTGGCTCACGTGGCAGCGCTCAGCGGCGCGGCCGAAATGCTGCTCCTGTGCCAACGCGACGATGTAGCGAAGCTCGGTCAGGGTCATGGACGGCATCTTCACCCCGGCGGGCGATGCAAGTCCAACCGGGTCCGTTGTTCGCGCTACTTGTGCTGCGCGCAGCGCTTACGGCAGCGGGTGTATGCCCTCGCTGCGCACTACCCACTGGCCGTTCGGCGGAAACCCGGGATTCAGCTCATGCACGTCACTGCCGCCGGCAACCATGAGGCCGACGGCCAACAGCAGCGAGCCGTTGGACGGGAAATAGGTTTCGGCCGCGCGCCGGTAGCCCGGACCGTCGGGCGATGCATTCCCCAGCAGCTCGGCCACGTTCTGATCGAGATGCACGCGGGGGGTCATGCC